>JBQCCU010000122.1:0-2418 GCA_051961935.1 Amnibacterium sp.
GGCAGGTCGACGACCGGCAGCCCCCGGTGCGAGTCGACGGCGGTGTCGCCGTGGCCCGGGAAGTGCTTCGCGCACGCCGCGACCCCGGTCGACTGCAGGCCCCGCACCCACGCGGCGACGTGCCGGGCGGCGAGGGCCGCGTCCGCGCCGAAGCTGCGGGTGCCGATCACCGGGTTGTCCGGGTTGACGTTCACGTCCGCGCTCGGCGCGAAGTCGAGCGTCACCCCGGCCTCCGCCAGCGCGAGCCCGATGCGCCGCGCGGACGCCTCCGTCGCGGCGAGGTCGTCGAGCCGCCCCAGCACCGCGTTCCCCGGCTCCGGGGATCCGTCGACGGCGTGCAGCCGGGTGACGTCGCCGCCCTCCTCGTCGATCGCGATCACGACGCCGGGCCGCGCCGACCGCAACGACGCGGTGAGCGACGGCAGCGCAGCCGTCACGTTCTCCGCGAACAGGCACACTCCGCCCATGCCGTCGCCGACGCGCCGCGCCACCCAGTCGGGCAGCGCGGCGCCGGCGAAGCCGGGCAGGAGGACGGCCGCGGCGTCCGCCCGCAGCATTACTTGTCGATGCCGATCGCGATCTGCCCCGACAGCGCCCGCTGGAACACGAGGTAGACGATCAGCACCGGCAGCACGGTCATCACGACCGCCGCGAACAGCGCGCCGAAGTCGATCGAGTAGCCGGCCTGCGACGCGAACGACGCCATCCCCTGGGTCAGCACGTACCGGTGCGGGTCGGTGTTCAGCGCGACGGGCAGCAGGAACTGGTTCCAGAGGCCGACGAAGTTGAGGATCGCGATCGTCGAGAGCCCCGGCGTCGACATCGGCACCATCACCGAGAAGAACGTGCGCCACTCCCCCGCCCCGTCGATCGCCGCCGCCTCGGTCACCGACCGGGGCAGCTCGCGGAAGAACGGCACGAGGAAGAACACGGTGAACGGCAGCGCGAACGCCGCGTACGTGATCGCGAGCCCCGGCAGGGTGCCGAGCAGCCCGATCCCCTTCAGGATGAAGAACAGCGGCACGATCGCGAGGAAGATCGGGAACGTGAGCCCGGCCACCATCAGCCAGTAGATGAACCGGTTGCCCCAGAACGAGAACCGCGCGAGGTAGTAGGCGCACATCGCGCCGAGCACCATCGTGAGGATCAGCGCCCCGCCGACCACGATCAGCGTGTTCACGAAGAACGTGCCGATGCCGGCGGAGGTCCACGCGTTCGCGTAGTTGACGAAGTTCAGCTTCGACGGCAGCGCGAACGGCGACGCGAAGATCTCACGGCTCGTCTTGAACGACGACATGACCGTCCAGAGGAACGGCAGCACGACGACGATCACGCCGAGGACCAGCACGACCTGCGAGGTGCCCGCGGTGACGCGCTCGCCGGGCGGCGTGCCGCGGCTTGTGCTTCGAGGACGCAGCATCTCGGCGGCCGGCACCATCGACGGGGCCGCACTTCCTTGGCTCATGACATCACTCCGATACGGCGTCGTCGCCGCCGGTGAGGCGGTCGACGAGGAAGACGATGGCGGCGAACAGCAGCGTGATCACGGCGAGCGTGACGCCCATGGCGCAGGCGAGGCCGAACTGGCCCTTCGTGAACGCCGTCTTGAACAGCTCCTGCGAGATGACGAGGGTGGAGTCGTCGGGGCCGCCACCCGGGTTCAGCGCGGACATGAACACGAACGCGTCGAGCGCGAAGATGCCCGTGTAGATGAGCGAGGTGCGGATGGTGCCCCGCAGCATCGGGATCGTCACGCGCCAGAGGATGAGGGTGCGGCTCGCGCCGTCGAGGCGTGCGGCCTCGTAGATCTCGGCGGGCAGCGACTTGATCGCGGCCACGAAGATCACCATGTAGAAGCCGATGACGGCCCACGACATCACGAACATCGTCGCGATCATCGCCGTGCGGGTGTCACCGAGCCACGGGTAGGACGCGAAGCCCTTCAGCCCCACCGAGGTGAGCACGCCGTTCAGCAGGCCGTTGCTCGGGTCGTAGACCTGACCCCACATGATGCCGACGGCGATCGCCGGGATGATGTACGGGAAGAACAGGACGATCCGATAGAACTCGCCGCCCCTGATCCCCCGCACGGGTCCGTTCGTGCGCCCGCCGATGGTGACGAGGCTCGCGAGGATGAGCGCCATGCCGATCACGACGATCGGCAGCACGAGCACGAGCTCGACGCTGTTGCGCACCGAGATGAGGAACGTGGAGTCCGTGAAGGCGTTCATGTAGTTCTGGATCCCGATGAAGGTCATCGAGGTGTCGAACCCGGTCCAGCTCGTCAGGGAGTAGTAGACCGCCTGCACGAACGGCGACAGCACGAGCCCCACGTAGAGCACGAGCGGGACGCCGAGGAACACCACCGCGAACGACACCTTGTCGAACGTGAGGTGCTTCCGCCGCCAGCGGGCGCCC
>JBQCCU010000123.1:0-6681 GCA_051961935.1 Amnibacterium sp.
CGCGGCGCTGGAGCGGAAGGGCGACGGATGCCGATCGAGTTCCGTAACGTCTCCAAGCGGTTCCAGGACGGCACCACGGCGGTCGAGGACTTCTCGCTGACGATCCCGTCCCGCTCGATCACCGTCTTCGTCGGCTCCTCCGGCTGCGGCAAGACGACCCTGCTCCGGATGATCAACCGGATGGTGGATCCGAGCAGCGGGTCCATCCTCATCGACGGCAAGGACATCGCCGGGATCCCGCCGGTGGGGTTGCGCCGGAGCATCGGGTATGTGATGCAGAACTCGGGGCTGCTGCCGCACCGCACCGTCGCGGACAACGTCGCCACGGTGCCGATGCTCACCGGCGTGCCGAAGCGGAAGGCACGCGAGGACGCGCTCGCGCTCCTCGACCGCGTGGGGCTCGACCGGGCGCTCGCCGCGCGCTACCCGGCGCAGCTGTCCGGCGGCCAGCAGCAGCGCGTCGGCGTCGCCCGCGGCCACGCGGTCGACCCCAAAAACCTGCTCATGGACGAGCCCTTCGGCGCCGTCGACCCGATCGTGCGCGACGAGCTGCAGCAGGAGCTGCTCCGCCTCCAGGGCACCCTCGGCAAGACGGTCGTGTTCGTCACCCACGACATCGACGAGGCGTTCCTGCTCGGCAACCAGGTCGTCATCCTGCAGCGCGGCGGCCGCATCGCGCAGGTCGGCAGCCCGAAGGAGATCCTCGCGAACCCGGCGAACGACTTCGTCGCCGACTTCATCGGGGCCAAACGGGGCAAGCGCCGGCTCCGAATCGACTCGACGGGGAACGGAGGGGACGTGCTGCTCATCGATGCGGCGGGGTACGCCGCCGGCGTGCTCGCCCCCGACGACGCGCGGCTCGTCCTCGACGGCAGCGGCCCCAAGTCGCGCAGCATCTCGAACAAGACCGACCAGGCGGGCGACGCCTGATGGACTGGGTGTGGAGCCACCTCGGTGACATCGGAGGACTGACGCTCGATCACATCGAGCTGAGCGTCCCGCCGATCGTCCTCGGCTTCGTGGTGTCCATACCCCTCGGCTACTGGGCGAGCCGCTCCGCGGTGGCCCGGAGCGCCCTGCTCACCGTCGGCAACATCCTCTACACGATCCCCGGCCTCGCGCTCGTCGTGCTCGTGCCCGTCGTGCTCGGGCTCAGCCTCATCAACCCCGCGAACGTCGTCGTCGCGCTCACGATCTACGCGATCGCGATCATGATCCGCTCCGCCGCCGACGCGTTCGCCGCGGTGTCGGAGGACGTCAAGCAGTCCGCCACCGCGCAGGGCTACTCGGCCGCGCAGCGGTTCCTCCGGGTCGAGCTGCCGCTCGCGGGGCCGGTGCTGCTCGCCGGGATCCGGGTCGTCTCCGTGAGCACGATCAGCCTCGTCACGGTCGGCGCGCTCGTCGGCATCCCGAGCCTCGGCAGCTTCTTCACCGACGGGTACCAGCGGAACTTCCTGCTGGAGGCGGTCGTCGGGTTCGTGTTCGTGCTCGTGCTCGCCGCCGTCTTCGACCTCGTGCTGTCGCTGCTCGGCCGGCGGCTCATGCCCTGGACGAGGGGGCGGACGACGCCGGGTGCGGCGCGGGTCCTCGCGCAGCCGCAGCCCACCGCGGGGGGAGCCGCCTGATGCTCCTCCTCCAAGGCATCGCGTGGATCCTCACGCCGGCCAACTGGGACTCGGTGAGCGCCGGGCTCGGCATCGGCGGCGAGATCGCCGCGCACCTCTACTACACCGGGCTCAGCCTGCTGGTGGCCGTTCTGATCGCCGTGCCGATCGGCCTCGCCATCGGGCACACCGGCCGCGGACGCGGTGTGGCGATCCTCACCGGCAACGTCGTCCGCGCCTTCCCCACCCTCGGGCTGCTCGCGATCCTGCTCCTGCTCGCGGGGCTGAACATCCTGCCGGTCGTGCTCGTGTTCGTGCTCCTCGGCATCCCGCCGCTGCTCGCGGGCGCCTACGCGGGCGTCGAATCGGTCGACAAGGAGACCGTGGACGCCGCGCGGGCGGTCGGGATGACCGAGTGGCAGATCCTCACGAAGGTGGAGGTGCCGATCGCGGCCCCGCTGCTGCTCGGCGGCCTCCGCAGCGCCGCCCTGCAGATCATCGCGACGGTCACCCTGATCTCGAACTTCGGCTTCGACAGCCTCGGCCAGTTCATCATCTCCGGGGCGGCCACCAGGGACTACGTGCAGATGGTCGGCGGCTCGATCCTCGTCACGGTCCTGGCGCTCCTCGCGGACGCGATCCTCGCGACCGCCCAACGACTCACCGTGCCGCGCGGGGTGCCCCGCGGCGTCGGCGGAAGATCCACAGCACGCGGCAGGCGCATCCTGACCGCACCCAGTGGGGCACCCATCTCCGAAGGGAACTGAACAGCACCATGTCCATCTCACGCAGAGGCCTGCTCGGCGCCGCCACGGTGCTCACCGCGGCCACCCTCGCGCTCGCGGGCTGCTCCAGCTCGGGCTCGCTCTCCGGCTCGTCGGGGAGCGCATCGAGCTCCGCCTCGACCTCCTCCGGTGGCTCGTCCGGCGGCACCGCGATCACCGTCGGCTCCGCCAACTTCCCCGAGAACGTCGTCCTCGCCTACATCTACGGCGGCGCGCTCAAGAAGGCCGGCTTCGACGTCTCCTACAAGGTCAACATCGGCGCCCGCGCCGCCTACATCGCCTCGCTCGAGAAGGGCGACATCAACCTCGTGCCGGAGTATGCGGGCAGCATCCTGTCGTACCTCGACAAGAGCGCGAACGCGAAGTCCGGCGACGCGGTGAAGTCCGCGCTCGACACCGACCTGACCAAGGTGAACCTGAAGGCGGCGGAGCTGTCCCAGGCGGCGGACTCCGACTCGCTGAACGTCACGCCGGGCTACGCGAGCAAGAACAAGCTCAGCTCGATCGCCGACCTGAAGAAGGTCGGCTCGTTCACGCTCGCCGCGAACCCCGAGTTCGCGACCCGTCCGGACGGCATCCCGGGCCTGAAGTCGGTGTACGGCCTGACGGACGTGAAGTTCAAGTCGATCAACGACGGCGGCGGCAACTCGACGCTGCAGGCGCTGCTCGGCAACCAGGTGCAGGTCGCGGACATCTACTCGACGACCCCGTCGATCCTCGCGAACAAGCTCGTCACCCTGAAGGACCCGAAGAACCTCTTCGCGTCGCAGCAGGTCGTGCCGATCTACTCGGCGTCGAAGGACTCCTCGAAGCTCACGGACGCCCTGAACAAGGTGTCCTCGACGCTCACCACGCAGGACCTCCTGAGCCTCAACACGAAGGTGTCGGGCTCCGCCAAGGAGGACCCGCAGCAGGCGGCCCAGGAGTGGCTGTCCAGCAAGGGTCTCGGCTGACGGTCGACGCTCACGGACGGGGCGGGCGCGCATCGGCGTCCGCCCCGTCCGGCATCGGGGCCTGCTCCTCGATGTGCGTCTCGCGCCGCTCGAACCGGTGCAGCATGCGCTTGCCGACGGCGACGGCGACGAGGAAGACCACGAGCGCGCCGAGCAGGATCCAGCTCGCGAAGTGCAGGGTGCCCGACAGGGCGCGGTAGCTCGTGCCCGCCGCGGTGCCGACCGACACGTAGATCAGCGCCCAGAGGGTGCACGCCGGGGCGGTCCAGGCGAGGAAGCGGCGATACGGCACGTCACTCGCCCCGACGGTCACCGGCACGAGCGCATGGAGGACCGGCAGGAAGCGGCTGATGAGGATCGCGAGGCCGCCGCGGCGGCTCAGCCAGCGCTCCGCGCGCAGCCAGTGCTGATCACCGATCCGCTGCCCGAGCCGGCTCGCGCGCAGCCGGTCCCCGAACCAGGCGCC
This sequence comes from Amnibacterium sp., assembly GCA_051961935.1. GTDB lineage: Bacteria > Actinomycetota > Actinomycetes > Actinomycetales > Microbacteriaceae > Amnibacterium. The sequence continues at coordinate 3,809 of JBQCCU010000123.1, forward strand.
GATCGCGTAGCCGACGCTCTCCCCGGCGAGGGAGCCCACGATCACCGTGACGAGCAGCAGCACCCACTCGGCCGCGCCCTTGTTCGCGGTCGCCGTGATGAGCACGATCGTGTCGCCGGGAACGATCAACCCGATGAAGAGGGACGTCTCGCAGAACATCCCGACGAACGCGACGAGGTAGCGCCACGCACCGATCGCCTCGAGGCCCGCGAGCGCCGCGGTGAGCCACGAGTCCACGGGATGCTCCTTCGCGTGTCGGGACACCGGGCCGTGCGGAACCGACGCCGCCCGACCGGCGGAATCAGCGTAGGCGCAGAAGCCTCTAGGGTTGAAGGCTGTTCCGCCGCCGATTCCGATAAGGACCGCGACATGGCCGACGCCGAGCCCGACGGGCTGCCCACCGCCCAGCAGCTGCAGGAGAAGTGGCTCTCCCGATGGGACGAGCTCGACCTCTTCGACTCCGCCGACCCCGCGGACACGCGGCCGCGGAAGTACATCCTCGACATGTTCCCGTACCCGTCGGGCGACCTGCACGTCGGGCACTCGGAGCAGTACATGCTCGGCGACTTCCTCGCCCGCTACTGGCGGCAGCGCGGCTTCAACGTGCTGCACCCGATCGGCTGGGACTCGTTCGGCCTGCCCGCCGAGAACGCCGCGATCAAGCGCGGGGCGGATCCGCGGCAGTGGACGTACGACAACATCGCGCAGCAGCGGGAGACGTTCCACCGCTTCGGCGTGAGCTTCGACTGGCGGCGGGTGCTCCACACCTCCGACCCCGAGTACTACAAGTGGAACCAGTGGCTGTTCCTGCAGCTGTACGAGCGGGGACTCGCCTACCGGAAGGACAGCTGGGTCAACTGGGACCCGGTGGACCAGACCGTCCTCGCGAACGAGCAGGTGCTGCCCGACGGCACGTCGGAGCGATCCGGCGCGGTCGTGGAGAAGAAGAAGCTCACGCAGTGGTACTTCCGGATCACGGCGTACGCGGACCGCCTGCTCGACGACCTGAAGCAGCTCGAGGGCACCTGGCCGGCCAAGGTGCTGGCGATGCAGCGCAACTGGATCGGCCGCTCCAACGGGGCCGAGGTCGACTTCCGCGTCGAGGGCCGCGACGAGCCGATCACCGTCTTCACGACGCGTCCCGACACCCTGCACGGGGCGACGTTCATGGTCGTGGCGCCCGACTCCGACCTCGCGGCGGAGCTCGTCGACGGCGCCCCGGCGGACATCGCCGAGCCCTTCGCCGCGTACCTGGCGCGGGTGCAGTCCACGACGGAGGTCGAGCGGCTGAACGCGGACCGGGTGAAGACGGGCGTCTTCCTCGGGCGGTACGCGATCAACCCGGTGAACGGCGAGCGGCTGCCGATCTGGGCGGCCGACTACGTGCTCGCCGACTACGGCACCGGCGCCATCATGGCGGTGCCCGCGCACGACCAGCGCGACCTCGACTTCGCCATCGCGTTCGACCTGCCCGTGCGGGTCGTCGTCGACACCACGCAGCCGACGACCGGGATGATCCCGGTGGTCCGCCCGGGAGAGCCGGCGCCCGACCTCGCGTCGCTCGACCCGAAGGTCACCGGTGTCGCCCTGCCCGGCGAGGGCCGGCTCACCGCCTCCGGACCGCTGAACGGCCTGTCGAAGACGAACGCGATCGCGCGGATCATCAAGGACCTCGAGGCGGCCGGCACCGGTCGCGCGGCGAAGAACTACCGGCTGCGGGACTGGCTGATCTCGCGCCAGCGGTTCTGGGGCACGCCGATCCCGATCATCCACGCCGCGGACGGCACCGAGATCCCCGTGCCGGAGGACCAGCTGCCCGTGCTGCTGCCCGCCACCGAGGGCCTCGACCTGAAGCCGAAGGGCACCTCCCCGCTGGGGGCGGCCGAGGCGTGGGTGAACGTGCCGAACCCGGTCGACGGCACGCCCGCCCGACGGGACGCGGACACGATGGACACGTTCGTCGACAGCTCCTGGTACTTCCTCCGGTTCCTGTCCCCGCACGACGACGAGCGCCCGTTCGACCCCGCCGAGGCGGAGCGCTGGGCGCCGGTCGACCAGTACATCGGCGGCGTCGAGCACGCGATCCTGCACCTGCTGTACGCGCGCTTCATCACGAAGGTGCTCTTCGACATGGGGCTCGTGCACTTCACGGAGCCCTTCAGCGCGCTGCTGAACCAGGGCATGGTGCTCTCGGGCGGCCAGAAGATGTCGAAGAGCCGCGGCGGCGTCGACCTCGGCACCGCGCTCGACACGTGGGGCGTCGACGCCATCCGCGTCAGCATCGCGTTCGCCGGGCCGCCGGAGGACGCGATCAACTGGGAGGACGTGAGCCCCACCGGCGCGATGAAGTTCCTCGCCCGCGCCCTCCGGCTCGCCGACGACGTCACGAGCGAGCCCGATGTGCTCTGGCGCACCGGCGACGAGGGGCTCCGCCGGGTCACGCACCGGCTGCTCGCCGACGCGCCCGGGCTCGTCGAGTCGTTCAAGTTCAACGTGCTCATCGCCCGCGTGATGGAGCTCACGAACGCGACCCGCAAGGCGATCGACTCGGGCCCCGGCCCGGCCGACGCCGCGGTGCGCGAGGCGACGGAGACGGTCGCGCTGATCCTGAGCCTCGTGGCCCCGTTCACGGCGGAGGAGATGTGGGAGCGGCTCGGCTACCCACCGTCGATCGCCCTGCACGGATGGCGGAAGGCCGACCCCACGCTGCTCGTCGAGGAGTCGGTGACCGCGATCGTGCAGGTCGACGGCAAAGTGCGGGCCCGGCTCGACGTGCCGCCGACGATCACGTCCGAGGACCTCGAGCGGCTCGCGACGGCCGATGACGTGGTGCGACGCGCGGTGGGGGACAAGCGGATCGGCCGCATCGTCGT
>JBQCCU010000124.1:0-2763 GCA_051961935.1 Amnibacterium sp.
TTCACCAACCCCCCCCACAACCACGCCCCCCGCCGACCACTGCCGGGGGCGCCTCGTCCGTTCCCGCCGCCGCTCACGTCACCCTCGTCGCCGGAGGGCCCGGCCGACCGGCACAACGGCCGGGCCCCCTTTCCCGGATGGAGGAGGAAGAGGGATGTCCGATCGGATCACCGTGGCGGGCCGCGTGGGCAAGGACCCGGATCGCCGGTCAGGCCGCCTTGACGTACTGGGCGTAGGAGCGGCGGACCTTGTTCACCTTCGGCAGGGCGACCGCGAGGCAGTAGCCCTGGTTCGGGTTCTTCGCGAAGAAGTCCTGGTGGTACTCCTCCGCCCGGTAGAACTCGCCGAGCGGCGTGAGCTCGGTGACGATGCGGCCGTCCCAGATGTCCGCGGCCCGTTGGATCGCCGCCTCGAAGAGCGCCTTCTGCTCCTCGTCGGCGTAGAACATGGCCGACCGGTACTGGGTGCCGACGTCGTTGCCCTGCCGGTTCAGCTGGCGCGGGTCGTGCAGCGTGAAGAAGACGTCGAGGATGACGTCGCGCGGGATGACGTCGGGGTCGAAGGTGACGGCGACGGCCTCGGCGTGGCCGGTCATCCCGGTGCACACCGCCTCGTAGCTCGGGTTGCTCAGGCGGCCGCCGGTGTAGCCGGAGACCACGTCGCTGACGCCGTCGAGGGAGCGGTAGACGGCGTCGAGGCACCAGAAGCAACCGCCGGCGAGGACGAACGTTTCCATGAGGGCATTCTCCTGTCATCGGACGCCGCGCACGGGCGTCCAGCCGGTCCAACCCGCTCCCCGCCGCGGATGTTCCCCGCGGGCGCGCGCCCGGGCCGCTCCCACCGGCGCGTCACCGGCCCTCGGTAGCCTGACGGCATGTGGAACGCGTTCGTCGCCTGGTTCCAGTCGCCTTCGGGCCAGCGCGTCATCGACGGGGCGGTGGTCCCCGCCGTCGCGATCATCGTCGCCGGCATCATCGCCGCTCTCATCGCCCGCGGCGCGGTCCGGTCGGTGCTCGCCCGCGCCGAGCGCGAGGCAGTGGCGGGCGCCGTGGCCGCCGTCGTGGAGGTGGCGCGCTCGCTCGCCGCCGGACCCGACGACATGGCGGAGCGGGAGCGGATCGCCCGGCTGCGGTCGGAGGCCGACGTGCGGCTACGGCTCGCCCCTCCGTCCGGCGCGCCGCTCGCGGCCGAGTGGGCGTCGCTGCGGCTCGACAGCATCCAGCGGGACGCCTCCGGTCCGGTGCGGCAGGCGCACGCGGATGCGGACGAGGTGCGCGAGCGCCTCGTCGCCTGGGTGGCGCGGCCGCGGCGGGCGAAGCGCCTGTTCGCGAGCGATGTGGAGCGCCTCCGCGCCGAGCGCACCGCCCGCCGGTCGAACGTCCGTGAGGAGCCGGTCACCGCCGCCCCTGCGGTCGATCGCGCCGAGGGGTCGGCGCCGACGGAGGCCCAGCGGCAGCCTGAGCCGGTGTCCGCCCGCGCGCAGAACGCCGCGCACGAGCAGGCCGAGCGGGAGCGCACCGCGGAGCAGCCGGCCGAGCAGGCGCCCGAGCAGGCGGAGGCGCAGCCGGCGTCGCCGACGACCGAGCCGGTGCTGATCGCCCGAACGCGGCTCGAGTCGATGGACCGCACCATGGCCGAGCGGGCCGACCACGCGAGGCACGCGCGGCCGGAGGAGGCGGGTGCGCCTTCGGCGCCGCCGGTCGCCGCCGCGCCCGGTCCCGAGGAGGCGCCCGCTTCGCAGGTCCCGGAGCGACCGGAGGCGCAGCCGGTGCCGCAGGCGCCGCAGGGCCAGCCGCAGCCCACGCCGGCGTGGCTGGACACCTACGACGACGAGGCCGACGTGACGCAGGACATCGACCTGTCGAAGACTCCCCGACCCGTGGCGGCATCGGCGGTGCGGGACCGCACCCGCACCGGGGATGACATCGTGCCGCGTCATTAGACTCGGCTGCCCATGCCCCGATAGCTCAATGGATAGAGCAACGGCCTTCTAATCCGTAGGTTGCAGGTTCGAGTCCTGCTCGGGGCGCCAAAACCCTGATCAGGGGCGGGTCACGCTGGACTCCCGGATTCCGACTCCGTGTGAACTCCGAACATTCGCTCAAGATGCTGCGCCGCCGCAGCGCTGCCAACGTTTCGGCTCATGTAGACGTCCTGGGTCAGCGAGGGCTTTGCATGGCCCAGGTACTCCGCGATGCCCCGCGCGCTCATCCCGGCGACGTCGAGTCCGGTCGCAGCCGTCTTTCGCAGGGCGTGCGTCGTCACCTCCTCGAAGCCGAGCCGGCCTCGGTTCTGTCGCCAGACGTTTTCGACGTTGACGGGGTCGCGGACGGCCATGCGTGCGGACGGGAAGACCTCGTCGGCGTTCTGCTCCCGTGACTCGAGGACCCCCAGGGCCCTCGGGGGGATCGAGATCGTGCGCGTCGACGCGGCCGTCTTGCCGTGCCTCTGATTCACGACGCCCCCTCCGGGAACACGGACCGCCGTGCCGTCGAAGGTCACCTTCCCGGCCGCGAAGTCGACGTCCGTCCAGCGCAGTGCGAGCGCTTCGCCGATACGACAGCCGGTCAGGACCATGAAGGCGAGGATGTCGCCGACGTCGGTCTGCTGGAGCACCGGGTCAGACCGCACAGCCTCGATGAAGCGTGGCACTACCTCGAGCGGAAGGGCGGTCGAGGCGTGCGACTCCCGGTGACGGATCCGTGCGATCTGCGCGACCGGGTTCATCCTGATCGCGTCGACCCGGACCGCCATGCCGAGCAT
>JBQCCU010000125.1:0-3265 GCA_051961935.1 Amnibacterium sp.
GGCACGACGCCACGGTCGACGCCTACCTCGACGGCAGCGCCGGTCCCGCCGGCCTCGACTTCGACGCCCACGTCACCTACATGAGCGCGTACGCCGGGGACGAGCGGCTCAAGACGACCCTCGCGCTGTACCGCGCCGAGGAGGCCGATGCGCTCGCCGTGAGCCGGGCGACGAGGCGACGCCTCCAGATGCCCGGCCTCGCGGTCGCGGGTCGCTTCGGGCGCGGACGCCAGGTCGCCGAGGCCCTCTCCCGGTCGGTGTCCCGCGTCCACGCGGTCGTCGCGCCCGACGCGGGCCACTACCCCGCGGAGCAGGCGCCCGACACCGTGAACACGGCGCTCATCCAGTTCCTCCGCGCGGCCTGAGGTCAGGCCGCGCGGGCGCCGCGCAGCACCCCGAGCCGGCGCAGGCCCTCGCGGAGCACGCGCTGCCGGGACCGGACGCCCACGTGCAGGCCCGTCAGCCGCTGGAAGCCCCGGGCGCCGACCGGGACGGGCACCCCTCTGGGCAGCAGCAGCTCCCGGAGCCGCCGCCGGGGCACGTACGCGTGCACCGGATCCGTGCGGTCCCCGAGGTGCGCGATCGCCTCGTCCCGGAACGCGCTCCGCGCCCGCCACTGCATGCAGTAGGCGAGCGTGCCGACAAGCCGCTGCACGCGGGGGACCTCCCGCTCCCGGGGCGGCAGCAGGTCGGCGTCGCTCCCGATCCGCGGCACGAGGAGGTCCACGAGCACGAGCGGCACCCGGTTGCTGTCCTCGAACCGGGGCAGCGAGGACAGCACCTCCCGCGAGCCCGTCGCGGCGACGGGGATGCCCCAGAACCGGGAGGCCGTGACGAGGCCCGTCGAGAAGCACACGAGCACCATCGCCGGCCGCTCCCGCTCGTAGAGCACCTCGGCGGGGACCGCGTCCGTCCGCACCGCGAACCGCATGCCGAGCGCCGCGGCACGACGGGTGAGCGCCTCCGCGTAGGCGGGCGGGGAGCTCGGATGCGGCTTGTAGACGATCCGCCGGATGCCGCGGGCGGCCGCCGCGTCCAGGCAGCGCCCGTACAGGTCCGCCTCCGCCGCGGCGGAGGTGAGGCCGAGCTCGGCGAGGTACTGGCCGAGCACGAGCGCGTACGGCTCGTCCACCGCTCGGGGCGGCCCGGCCAGCTCGGCGACGACCGCGCGGAAGGCGTCGCCGTCCACGACCTCCGGCGGCACGCCGTACTCGCTGAGCAGCACGGGGGTGAGGCCCGGCACGAGGTCGAGGTGCAGCAGGCGCTCGATCCTCGCCCACATCCGCGGGCTCAGCGGGTCACGCGTGGGGCCGTAGCTCATGAGCCCCTCCGCGTAGACCGTGACGGGCGAGGCGTCGAAGACGTTGAGCACCGTCCGGGCGGGCGGCGTCTGGATGGACTCGAGCACGAGCTCGACCCGGTGGTCGGCGGGGATGCCGAGATCGCGCCGGAACGAGCGCTCGAACAGCGGCGCCTCCTCCGGGCGCGGCCGGAAGCCCTTCGGGTGCAGCGGGAAGATCAGGTCGTTGAACGACGCGACCGTGTCGAACCGGGCCAGCAGCGGCGCGACGCCCTCGTCGTCCTCGATGCGCCGGGCGACCTCGGGCACCGCGCCGTTCGCGGAGGTGAGCAGGATCCGCCGGTCTGCGGCCGGGACCGCGCCGGAGTCGAGGGCGGCGGCGAGCACGAGCACCTGGTAGGCGGCGGACGCTTCGAAGACCTGGGTCACGCCGGTCATGCGAGCCGCTCCAGGATGCGCGCCCTCGCCGGGTCGAGGGCCGTGACCGCCTCCGCGACGAGGGCAGCAGGCAGGGCGGCGATCGTCGCGCGGGCCCGGCGCCGGAACGCCCGGTGCACGGAGCGGTGCAGTCGGGCGCGGCTCGCCTCGTGGTGGGCGATGATGCCGAGGTAGGAGCGGACGAGCTTCGGCTCGAAGGCCGTGAAGTGGGCGTTGCCCTCGAGCTCCGCCCGCACCGCGACGAAGGCGTCGAAGAAGTGGAGCTGCCGCTCGTCGCCGATCGCCGTGAGCGAGCCCGCGACCTCGCGCCGGTAGAAGTACCCCGTCAGCCCCACCACTGCGAAGCTGCGGGCGTGGAGGTGCAGGCGCCACGCCATGAGCCGGTCCTCGGCGGTCTTCAGCCGCGGGTCGACGGTGAGCAGCCCCTCCTCGCGGAGGCGCATGTCGTAGACGGCCGACCAGGCGTAGGGGTAGTCGACCATCGTCATCCGCTCCGGCCGCGTGCCGATCCCGTCGTGCGGATCGAGCCGCACTCCCCGCCTCGCCTCGGGCGCCCGGTGCGTGGCGCGCCGCGTCCCCGCCGTCTGCACGTGGTCGACGCGCACGAAGTCCACGCGCAGCCGCTCGATCGCCTCCACCAGGTGCGGCAGGTAGCCCGGCGCGTACCAGTCGTCCGCGTCGAGGTAGGTGAGGTAGCGCCCGGATGCGGCGGCCGTCCCCGTGTTCCTCGCGCCCGCGAGCCCGAGCGCCGTCGGGTTCGTCAGCACCACCGCGCGGCCCGCGGGGGGCACGAAGCCGGCGAGCAGCGCCGCGGTGTCGTCGCGGGACCCGTCGTCGACGAGCACCCACTCGATGTCGTCCGCCGCGTTGGCCCGCATGCTCGCGAACGTCGTCGGCAGGAAGCGTCCGGCGTCGTGGCACGGCACGACGACGGACAGCCGGACGTCGGAGGAGCTGGGCGGGCCGGGCACGCCGGAACGGTATCCAGCCGTCCGGCGCGGCACGGCCGCCGGCGGGGGCCGGAACGCGACGTTCACCGGAGGTTCGCCGGGCGGTTCCTCCCCGGCCGGTCGCGGCCGCCGACCGGGGTCGCCCCCACCCCGCGGATAGACTCCCACTTCGATCCGGAAGGACCCAAGAATTTGAGCCTCATCGTGCAGAAGTTCGGCGGCTCGTCCGTCGCCGACGCCGAGAGCATCAAGCGGGTCGCGAAGCGCATCGTCGAGACCCGCAAGGCCGGCAACGACGTCGTCGTCGCCGTCTCCGCGATGGGCGACACCACCGACGAGCTCCTCGACCTCGCCCACGAGGTCACCCTGCTGCCCGCACCGCGCGAGCTCGACATGCTGCTCACGGCGGGCGAGCGGATCTCGATGGCCCTGCTCGCCATGGCGATCCGGAGCATGGGGCACGACGCGCGCTCGTTCACCGGCAGCCAGGCGGGCATGATCACCGACGCGCAGCACGGGCAGGCGCGCATCGTCGATGTGACCCCCGGCCGCGTGCGCGGCGCCCTCGACGAGGGCG
>JBQCCU010000126.1:0-3846 GCA_051961935.1 Amnibacterium sp.
AACCACAGATTAACCCCCGCAAGCCCACCCCCTTTCCCCACCGGCTCGGCCGTCGCGCGGCTGCGCCGCGCGCCGGTACCGGCCGGCGTGGGCCCAGCAGGACCGATCCACTTCGGCAGGACGAGACAGCCCGTTTCGTCCTGCTGAACCGAGATGATCCTGCTGAAGCGCTGACGCGCTGAGGGCGAGCGGGGCGCCCGGCTGCTCAGACCGTGGCGCGCCAGTCCTCGGGGCCCGCGGAGATGCGGATCGGCGTCGTGATCGAGCCGGTGGGCGTGTCGATCATCGTCGCCTCGTCGCGGCGATGCCGCAGGATGTCCTCGATGTACGAGGACAGCGCCTCGGCCAGCGGCACGTCGCGCGACTCCCGCTGCGACATGAACCACCGGTGCTCGAGCACCTGGTGGAAGATCTCGGCCTCCTCGAGCTTGCCCTTGAGGTCCCTCGGGATCGCACGGATGACCGGCTCGAACACGGTCGCGACCCACTCGTGCGCCGCGACCTCCTCGGGCAGGTGGCTCTTGTTGAAGGTGTGCCGCCACTGGTCCATGTCGTTCAGCAGCCGCCGCGCCTGGTTCTCCTCGGCGTCGAGGCCCGTGAGCCGCAGCAGGCGGCGCGTGTGGTGGCCGGCGTCGACCACCTTCGGCTGGATGACGACCTCCGTGCCGCCCTCCGCGGTGCGGATGGTCAGCTCCTCGATGTCGAAGCCGAGGGCGTTCAGGCGGTCGACGCGCTCGTTGATGCGCCAGCGCTCCGCGGTCGAGAACTGCTCGCGGCCCATCAGCTCGTTCCAGAGCATCCGGTACTGGGACACGATCCGCTCGCTGGTCACGAGCGGATCGAGGTCCTCGTCGACGTGGCCGCCGGCGGCGAGGTCCATCAGCTCGCCCGCGATGTTCACCCGGGCGATCTCGACGTCGTTCTCCCGCTGGCCCCTCGAGAGGCCACCCGGGTAGAGCTTGCCGGTCTCCGCGTCGACGAGGTACGCCGCGAAGGCGCCCGCGTCCCGGCGGAACAGCGTGTTCGACAGGGAGACGTCGCCCCAGAAGAACCCGGCGATGTGCAGCTGCACCAGCAGCAGGGCGAGGGCGTCCGCGAGGCGGGTCGCCGTGTCCGGCCGCAGGGTCTGCGAGAAGAGCGCCCGGTACGGCAGCGAGAACCGCAGGTGCCGGGTGACGAGACAGGGCTCGAGCCCGCCGCCGTTCTCATCCGTTCGACCGGAGATCACAGCGACGGGCTCGACGCACGGCACCTCCAGACGCTGCAGCGTCCGGAGCATGTCGTACTCCCTGGTCGCGAGCTCGTTGGTGGTCTCCTTCACCGCGATCACGTACCCCGAGAGGTTCGCGAAGCGGACGATGTGCCGCGAGATGCCTTTCGGCAGCGCCGCGATCCGGTCTGTCGGCCAGTCCTCGAGAGGGAGGTCCCAAGGCAGGTCGAGCAGACCCGGATCGACGGTCGCCGCGGTGATGGAGAGCGAGCCGCTCATGGAATAGCTCAGTCGGACACCGCCGCCGAGAGCCGCTTGCCGGACTCCACGTCGAAGACGTGGGTGTGGTTCTGCGACGGGTGCAGGAACACCTGGTCGTTCACGTCCGCGTGCATGCGGCCGTCGACGCGCGCGACGATGTCGGTGCGCCGGCCGTTCACGTCCGCGTGGCCGTACAGGTAGCCGTCCGCGCCGAGCTCCTCGACGAGGTCGACCGTCACGGGGAGGCCGCCGCTCTTGGTGCTGGAGACCTCGAGGTCCTCGGGACGCACGCCGATCGTGACCTGCTTGCTGCTCGACGACTGCACGACGTCGCGCGGCAGCGGGATGTCGTAGTCGCCGAACTTCACGCCGCCCTCGTTCAGGTCGGCCGCGAACAGGTTCATCGCCGGGCTGCCGATGAAGCCCGCGACGAACACGTTGTCGGGGCGCTCGTACAGGTCACGCGGGGTGCCGACCTGCTGCAGGATGCCGTCCTTCAGGACGCAGATGCGGTCACCCATCGTCAGCGCCTCGACCTGGTCGTGCGTGACGTAGACGGTGGTGACGCCGAGGCGGCGCTGCAGCGACGCGATCTGCGTGCGCGTCTGCACACGGAGCTTCGCGTCGAGGTTCGACAGCGGCTCGTCCATGAGGAACACCTGCGGCTGACGGACGATCGCACGGCCCATCGCGACGCGCTGGCGCTGACCACCCGAGAGGGCCTTCGGCTTGCGGGCGAGGTACGGCTCGAGGTCGAGCAGCTTCGCCGCCTCCTGCACGCGCTGGGCGCGCTCCTCCTTGCCGACGCCGGCGATCTTGAGCGCGAAGCCCATGTTCTCGGCGACGGTCATGTGGGGGTAGAGGGCGTAGTTCTGGAACACCATCGCGATGTCCCGGTCCTTCGGCGGGATGTCGGTGACGTCCTTCTCGCCGATGAAGATGTGACCGTCGTTGACCTCCTCGAGACCCGCGAGCATGCGGAGCGAGGTGGACTTGCCGCAGCCGGAGGGGCCGACGAGCACGAGGAACTCGCCGTCGGCGATGTCGAGGTTGAGCGAGTCGACCGCCGCGCGGGTACCACCGGGGTACAGACGCGTCGCGTGGTCGAACGTCACGGTTGCCATGGTTGGGACTCCTTCACCGGCAGGTACGTGCCGGACGATCCGTAGTGAGGATGACCATCGGTCATGCCGGTCGCCATCGGCCGGTCGCGTCAGTATCGCATGGGAGTCCCTGCAGCACGACAACGATCCGGACCGGCGCCGGGGCGCCTGCGCGGGCCGTCATGGGCGCGGCGGCTACCATGCAGGCCGATGTCCGCCAGGTCGGTGGACCGCTGGAGGAAGCTGCATGTCGACCGCGGGCGGGCCGAGGCCGTCGAAGAACGAGCGGCGCGATGCCGCACGCGAGAAGGCCCGCGAGCAGCGCCTGCGTCAGCAGCGGCGCGAGCGCCGCAACCGGATCGTGCTGCAGGCGGGCATCGGCCTCGTCGTGCTCGCGATCATCGCGATCGTGGCGGTGGTGCTCGTCAACTCCATCCGGCCGCCCGGACCCGGGCCGAAGAACATGGCCGACGACGGCGTCGTGCTCACGACCGGGCTGAAGGTCGAGACGACCCCGGCGCTCGCCGCAGGCGCGAAGCCGACTCAGCGCGCGCCCGAGCCGGGCAAGGTCGCGATCCGCACCTACGAGGACTTCGGCTGCCCGATCTGCGGGGAGTTCGAGAAGACGAACAGCGCCTACATGAAGTCGCTCGTGGCGAGCGGCAAGGCGACCCTCGAGATCTACCCGGTGTCGATCCTCGACAACAACTTCCAGGGCACCCAGTACTCGACGCGGGCCGCGAACGCCGCGGCCGCCGTCGCGAACTACTCGCCGCAGCAGTTCTACGCGTTCCACGGCCTGCTCTACGCGCACCAGCCGGCGGAGGGATCGACGGGGCTGTCGGACGACCAGCTCATCTCCTACGCGAAGCAGGCGAAGGTGTCCGACCTCGGGGACATCTCGGACGCGATCCGGAACCACCGGTTCTTCAACTGGGTGCAGGCCGCGACCGACCGCTTCCTCAAGGCCGACTTCCCCGGCACGAACGTGCACAGCGAGGCGGACATCAACAAGCTGCTGAACAACCCGAACGCGGGCATCGGCACGCCGATGATCTTCGTGAACGGCAAGTACTACACGGGCAGCGTCGCGGACGCGAACCAGTTCAAGTCGTTCGTGCTGAGCGCGGGCGCCTCCTACACGCCGACCCCGACGCCGACCCCGTCGGCGTCGCCGTCCGCCTCCTCGAGCCCGAGCCCCAGCCCGACCAAGAAGTAGCCGGGGCCGGCCACACCTCCCGCCCCCGGCCCCGGGGGGGGGACCCCCCCCCC
>JBQCCU010000127.1:0-3426 GCA_051961935.1 Amnibacterium sp.
GATCGCCTCGTCGAGGTCGTCGACCACCTTCACCGAGATGTCGAGGCTCATGTGCTCGGTGGCGTAGTCCTCCTCGGTCACCGGCACGGTCGACTCCCGCACGACGGCGTCGATGAGCGAGGCGCTGCCGCGCGGCACGAGCACGTCGACGAGGCCGCGGGCGCGCATGAGCTGCGACGCGCCGTCGCGGCCGAGGTCGTCCACCGACTGCACCGCCTCGGCGGGCAGTCCCGCGTCGGCGAGGGCGTCGCGGATCACCCCGACGAGCACCCCGTTCGTGTGCTGCGCCGCGGTCCCGCCTCGCAGCACGACGGCGTTACCGCTCTTCAGGGCGAGAGCGGTGATGTCCACGGTCACGTTCGGCCGCGCCTCGTAGATCGCGCCGACCACCCCGAAGGGCACCCGGACCTGCGTCAGGTGCAGGCCGTTCGGCAGCGTGCGGCCCCGGACGACCTCGCCGACCGGGTCGGGCAGCGCCGCGATCTGGAGCACGGCGTCCGCGAGCCGCGCGACGCGGGTGGCGTCGAGGCGGAGCCGGTCCTGCAGCCCCTCCGCCATCCCACCGGCGCGGGCCGTCTCGAGGTCGCGCGCGTTCGCGTCGAGCACGCGGTCGGATGCGGCGAGCAGCGCCGCCGCGATCGACTCCAGGCCCCGGTCCCGGTCGCGGCCGGCGGTGATGCCGAGCCGGCGCGAGGCGGCCTTCGCCGCGGCGAACCGCGGGGTCGCGTCAATCGCGGGTGCCGCGAGGGTGTCCGTCATGGCGCGGGAGTCTATCCGGCGGCCGACCCCGCCTCCGGCACCGGTTCGAACCAGGTGCCGACCGCCTCGCCGTCGAGGGCCCGCTCGACGTGCTCGGTGGCGGTGAGCAGCACCGCGATGCCCGCGGCGGCCGCGTGGCGGGCTGCGGCGACCTTCGTCGCGGCTCCCCCGGTGCCGACGCCGGTGTCGCTCTCGCCGACCACCACGCCGGCGAGCGGGTCGCCGGCGGCGACGAACGGGATCGGCTCCGCGCCGGGCTCGCCCGGCGGGCGGGTGTAGAGCGCCTCCACGTCGGAGAGGAGCACGAGGAGGTCGGCGCCGATCAGCTCGGCGACGAGCGCGGCGAGCCGGTCGTTGTCGCCGAAGCGGATCTCGTGGGTGGCGACCGTGTCGTTCTCGTTCACGATCGGCAGGATGCGCAGGGCGAGGAGCGTGTCGAGGGCCCGCTCCGCGTTGGTGCGGTGCTTCGGGTTCTCAAGGTCCCCGGCGGTGAGGAGCACCTGGCCGGCGACGATCCCGTACCGGTCGAGCTGCTCCTGGTACCGCTTGATGAGCAGGTTCTGGCCGACGGCGGCGGCCGCCTGCTGGACGGCGAGGTCGGTGGGCCGGTCCTTGAGCCGCAGGTGCGGCATCCCCGTCGCGATGGCGCCCGAGGAGACGAGCACGACCTCGGTGCCGCGTGCGTGGGCCGCGGCGAGGGCGGCGACGAGCGGCACGACCTGCGCGGCCCGGTCCCCCGAGATGGAGGAGGAGCCGACCTTCACGACGATGCGGGCCGCGTCGGGCGTCTGCTCCGGCAGCGCCGGCGCCGTCACTCCTGCGGCTCCGTGCGGGCGGCGGCGTCGCGCTCGGCGCGTCGCTCGGTCTCGAGCTCGGCGCGCGCGGCGGCCTTGGCGTCCATCCGCTCGCGGTATCCGGCGCGGCGCTCACCCGTGGTGCGGCGGCCCGACTGGTTGAACCGCGCGTCGGTGCCGCGCGGCGCGGTGATCAGCTCGGCGGTGGACATGAGCGTCGGCTCCCAGTCGAAGACGACGCCGTCGCCGGGGCCGATCACGACGGTGGAGCCGGGCACGGCGCCCGCCTCGAACAGCGCGTCCTCGACCCCGAGCTTCGCGAGCCGGTCGGCGAGGTAGCCCACGGCCTCGTCGTTCTGGAAGTCCGTCTGCGCGACCCACCGCTGGGGCTTCGCCCCGAGCACCCGGTAGACCGGCTCGGTGCCGCCCTCCACCTTCACGGTGAAGTCCTGCCCGTCGATGGGGGCAGGGCGCAGCACGATGCGGGCCGGCTTCGCCTCCGCGGCGCGCGCGGCGCGGTCCGACTCCACGAGCTCGGCGAGCGCGAAGGACAGCGGCTGGAGGCCCTCGTGGCTCGCGGCGGACACGGCGAAGACGCGGAGGCCGCGGGCCTCCAAGTCGGGCCGCACCAGCTCCGCGAGCTCGCGGGCGTCGGGCGAGTCGATCTTGTTCAGCGCGACGAGCTGCGGGCGCTCGAGCAGCGGCGTCTGCCCGGCGGGCACGGGATAGGCACCGAGCTCGCCCCGGATGACGTCGAGGTCGGTGAGCGGGTCGCGCCCCGGGTCGGCGGTCGCGCAGTCGAGGACGTGCACGATCACGCTGCAGCGCTCGATGTGCTTCAGGAAGTCGAGGCCGAGGCCGCGGCCCTCGCTCGCGCCCTCGATGAGGCCGGGCACGTCCGCGATCGTGTACCTGGTGCGGCCGGCCTCGACGACGCCGAGGTTCGGCTGCAGGGTGGTGAAGGGGTAGTCGGCGATCTTCGGCCGTGCGGCGGACATCGCGGCGATGAGGCTCGACTTGCCGGCGGACGGGAAGCCGACGAGCGCCACGTCCGCGACGGTCTTGAGGTCGAGCCGCACGTCGAGCACGTCGCCGGGTTCCCCGAGCAGCGCGAAGCCGGGCGCCTTCCGCTTCGTCGTCGCGAGCGCCGCGTTGCCGAGCCCGCCCCGGCCGCCCGCGGCGGCGACGAAGCGCATCCCCGGCTCGGCGAGGTCCGCGACGACCTCGCCGTGCTCGTCCCGCACGACCGTGCCGACGGGCACCGGCAGCTCGAGGGACTCGCCGTTCGCGCCGCTGCGGTTGTCGCCCATGCCGGGCGTGCCGTTCCCGGCGCTCCGGTGCGGCGCGCGGTGGTAGCCGAGCAGCGTCGTCACCTGCGGGTCGGCGAGGAGCACGATGTCGCCGCCGTCGCCGCCGTTGCCGCCGTCAGGACCGGCCAGCGGCTTGAACTTCTCCCGGCGGATGGACACGCAGCCGTTGCCGCCGTGGCCGGCGGTGAGGTGCAGGGTCACCGAGTCGACGAACGTCGCCATGTGCCTCGCCTCCTTCCCGATCCCGGAAACGGCGACGGGCGGGTCCTCGACCCCCCCGTCCCGTCTGTCGTGCTGTCCCCTGCCGGGGCCGGCGTCACTCCGCCGCCGCGGCCACCTCGATGTCGATGACCTTGCGGCCGCCGCGGGCGCCGAAGCGCACCGAGCCGGGCTGCAGGGCGAACAGGGTGTCGTCGCCGCCGCGGCCCACGTTGATGCCGGGGTGGAAGTGCGTGCCGCGCTGGCGGACGATGATCTCGCCGGCCTTGACGACCTCGCCGCCGAAGCGCTTGACGCCGAGGCGCTGCGCGTTGGAGTCACGACCGTTGCGGGTCGAGCTCGCG
>JBQCCU010000128.1:0-2643 GCA_051961935.1 Amnibacterium sp.
GTACGCGCCCCTCTCGGAGGCGGCCTTCTCCCCGAACCTCGGCGGCAACCTCTGGGTCTTCGGCCTCGCGCTGTCCGGCTTCGGCACGATCCTCGGCGCGGTGAACTTCATCACCACCGTCATCACGATGCGCGCGCCCGGGATGACCATGTTCCGGATGCCGATCTTCACCTGGAACATCTTCCTCACGAGCATGCTCGTGATCATGGCGTTCCCGCTGCTCGCCGCGGCGCTGCTCGCCCTCGGCGCCGACCGGGTGTTCGGGGCGCACATCTTCGACTCGGCGAGCGCGGGCTCGATCCTCTGGCAGCACCTGTTCTGGTTCTTCGGGCACCCCGAGGTGTACATCATCGCCCTGCCGTTCTTCGGCATCATCACGGAGGTCATCCCCGTCTTCAGCCGCAAGCCCGTCTTCGGCTACAAGGCCCTCGTGTTCGCCACGATCTCGATCGCGGCGCTCTCGGTGTCCGTCTGGGCGCACCACATGTACGTCACCGGCTCGGTGCTGCTGCCGTTCTTCGCCCTGATGACGATGTTCATCGCGGTGCCGACCGGCGTGAAGTTCTTCAACTGGATCGGCACGATGTGGTCGGGGGCGGTCACGTTCGAGTCGCCGATGCTCTGGTGCCTCGGCTTCCTCGTGACCTTCCTCTTCGGCGGCCTGACCGGCGTGATCCTCGCCTCGCCGCCGCTCGACTTCCACCTCTCCGACACGTACTTCGTCGTCGCCCACTTCCACTACGTCGTGTTCGGCACGGTCGTGTTCGCGATGTTCGCGGGCTTCTACTTCTGGTGGCCCAAGTGGACCGGCACCATGCTGAACGAGCGGCTCGGGAAGCTGCACTTCTGGCTGCTGTTCATCGGCTTCCACACCACGTTCCTCGTGCAGCACTGGCTCGGCGTGCTCGGCATGCCGCGGCGCTACGCCACCTACCAGCCGGGCGACCACTTCACGACGATGAACCAGATCTCCTCGATCGGCGCGGCGATCCTCGCGGTCTCGATGGTGCCGTTCTTCTGGAACGTCTGGATCACCGCGCGGCGGGCGCCCAAGGTGACGGTCGACGACCCGTGGGGCTTCGGCCGGAGCCTCGAGTGGGCGACGTCGTGCCCGCCGCCGCGGCACAACTTCGCCTCGATCCCGCGCATCCGCTCGGAGTCGCCGGCGTTCGACATCAACCACCCGGAGGCGGGCATCGCCGCCGGCATCGGGCCGGGGAAGGACGCGCCGCAGGCGGCGACCCGCTGAGCGGGCCCGCGGCTAGAGCTTCGGCAGCACCGGCCTGCCGTGGTCGCGGTGCTCCTTCGCGATGTGCCCGTGCTCCGGCGCCACGTGCGCGAGGATCGCCTCCCACTCGGTGACGAGCACGAGGTGGCCTGCCCGCGGCGCGAGGTGCAGGTGGGCGCCGGGGATGTGCTGCTGCCACCAGGCCGCGTCGTCCTCGTCCGCGAACGCGTCCTGCGCGCCGTAGAAGAGCGCGGTGTCCGCGTGGATGGCGCCGAGCTCCCGGCTCCACGACGCGTCGGCCATGAGGTAGCGGTCGGCCTCGATGCCGGCCTTGCCCTGCACGTAGGCCTCGCCGACCATGCGGTCCAACCGGTTGCGCAGGCCGAGGAAGGCCGAGAGCGCCGGGTCGTCCGGCTCGACGTGGAGCGCCTCGATCGACTGCGGGGCGATGAGGGCGCGGCGGGCCGCCTTGGCGACGTCCCGCTCGCCCGGCGCGGAGACGATCGCGAGCCGGTCGATCCGCTCGGGGTGCCGCTCGGCGAGGGAGGCCGCCACGGCGGCGCCGGTGCCCCAGCCGATCAGGCCGACCTTCGTGTAGTCGGCCTTCGAGATCTTGTCGGCCGTGCGCATCGTGTCGCCGATGAACGCGGCGAGGTCCTCGACGACCTCGCGCATCGACGCCTGCTCGGGCTCCTCGAACGGGTCGGTCGATCCGTAGCCCGGGCGGTCGATGGCCGCCAGGTGCACGCCCCCCCGGTCGGTGAGCACCGGGTCGGGGTCGAAGGTGGCGGATCCCGGCGTCGGATGGCAGAGGAGCACGAGACGGTCGGCGAGCGGATCCCCGGTGCCGAAGAGGCCCATCATCCGCCCCGATGCCGCACGGATCCGCGTACCCGCCATGCCGTCTCCTCCGTCGTTACGCCCAGGCCAAGCATTCCATGGGAAGGCCGTCACCACCTGGGGAGACGGTCTACACCGCCGGGAGCACCAGCGTGAAGCGCGCGCCGCTCCCCGTCAGGGCGTGACCGGCGGTGACGCGCCCGTCCATCCGCGCCGCGAGCCGCGTCGCGATGGAGAGCCCGAGGCCGGTGCCGACCTCCCGCACCTCCCGGTAGCGCTCCCGGAGCAGGCCGCGGGTGAACGCGTCGGCGAGGTCCTCGTCGGACAGTCCCGGGCCGGTGTCCTCGACGGCGAGGGCCGCTCCGGAGGCGGTCCGCTCGGTCGTGAGCAGCACCCGCCCCGCGGCCGGCGTGGCCCGCAGCGCGTTCTCGACGAGGCCGTCGAGCACCTGTCGCACGCGCCGGGGATCCCCGGTCGCGCAGAGCGGCTCCTCGAGGCGGGCCCCCACCAGGAGCACGCCGAGGCTTCCGGCCCGCCCCTCCCATGCCGCGATCGCGGCCAGGGCGATATCGGCG
>JBQCCU010000129.1:0-2273 GCA_051961935.1 Amnibacterium sp.
GCTCCTCGCCTCCGGGAAGAACCGGTTCGAGCACGCGCTCGCGGTCGACAGCCTGCTGCTCACCCTCGGTCCGCACGTGCGCGAGGTGGTGCTCGGCCGGCCGTTCGCGCTCGGCCTGCCGAACGTGTGGCACCTCGCGACGGACGCCACCGCCCGGCTCGCACCCGGCGGCACGGCGCTCGACCTCGTCGCGGCGCTCCATCCGACCGCGGCGGTCGCGGGGGCGCCCAGGGAGGCGGCCCTCACGCTGATCGGCGAGCTCGAGCCCTTCGACCGGGGGCGCTACGCCGGACCCGTCGGCTGGATCGGCGCGACGGGCGACGGCGAGTGGGCGATCGGCCTGCGGTCCGCGCAGGTCGAGGCGCCGGGCCGGGTCCGGGCATATGCCGGCGCGGGCATCGTGGCCGGATCCGTCGCGAAGAGCGAGCTCGCCGAGACCGGCTGGAAGTTCGCGCCGGTGCTCGAGGCGCTCGGGCTGCCGCCGCTCACCGGGGCAGGGGCACCTCGAGCAGGCTCGGACCCGGTGACGGTGCCGTGAGCGCGCGGTCGAGGTCGCCCCGCGTCGCGATGCGCCGGTAGTCCCAGCCGTACGCCGCCGCGAGCGCTTCGAGGTCGACGGGGCGGGGCGTGAGCAGCACCCGGTCGAACGCGGCGGGGTCCGCCGTGCCGGCGACCTCGAGCGAGTCGAAGAGGGTGCCGCCCCCGTCGTTGCCGACCACCACCTGCACCCGCGGGGCCGGCTCGTCGGGCGTGCGCAGCAGCGCACCGGCATCGTGCAGCAGCGCGAGGTCGCCGAGGAGCACCCGGACGGTGCCGGAGCGGGCGGCCGGGTCCATGCCGGCGGCGACGCCGAGCGCGGTGCTCACCGTGCCGTCGATGCCGGCGAGTCCCCGGTTCGCGATCACGCGGATCCGCTTGCCCGGCACGGCCCCGTCGGCGACGCGGATGAGGCGGCTCGCGCCGAGCACGAGCCGATCGTGCGGCCACGTCGCCCGCCACACGGCGTCGACGAGGAACCGGCGGGTGATCGGCGCGCGGAGCGCCGCGAGCTCGGCCTGCGTGTGGGCCCGCCGCTCCTTCGGGCCGGGGGCGTCCGGGTCGCCGGCGTACGGGAGGTCGTCGGTGCGCGCCGCGAGGGCCCGCGACGTCGTCACCCAGCGGCCCGTCCAGGCGCGGTCCGCATCCGGCGCGGCGGCGACCACCGCCGCCGTCCGGCGGCCGCGACCGGCGGTCGGATCGAACCAGTCGCCGCCCGGCGGCCCGACGAGCACGACCTCGAGGTCGTCCCGGGCCAGCAGCCGCGGCACCTGCCGGCTGAGCGTGGGATGGCCGAACACGACGGCCCGCTCCACGCGGCCGCCGAAGTCCGGGTCGTCGAGCAGCTCGCGGTACGCGACGACCAGGTTGGGCCCGAACCGGGCGCCGCTCGACACCTCCGCGAGCAGCGGCGCACCGAGCTCCCGCGCGAACGCCTCCGCACGCTCGCCCGCCTTGTCCCCGGCGATCACGACCGTCCGCCGGCCCGGGTGGACCACGAGCGGCGGGGGCTCGACCGCGGACCGTGCCGGTGCGCCCGGGCCCGGAACGGCGTCCGAGCCGCCGGACAGCGGCTCCCGGTAGGCGAGGTTCACCTGCACCGGCCCCCGGCCACCCACGGGGGCGTGCCAGGCGTGGTGGGCGATGTCGGCAGCGGCGGCCGCGTCGTCGTCCGTGACGGGCGCCGGCACGTCCCACTCCGCGCGGACGGCGGCGGCGTACATGCCGGGCTGCACGGTGGTCTGGTTCGAGCCGGTGCCGCGCAGCTCGACGGGACGGTCGGCGGTGAGCAGCAGCAGCGGCACGCCCGCGTGGTGCGCTTCGAGGACCGCGGGATGCAGCTCGGCGACCGCCGTGCCGGACGTGACGACGACCGCGGCCGGTCGGCCGGTCTCGATCCCGATCCCGAGCGCGGTGAACGCCGCGACCCGCTCGTCGATCCGCACGTGCAGCCGCACCGCGCCCGCGCGCTCAAGGGACGCGGCCGCCAGGGCGAGCGCCTGCGAGCGCGACCCTGGCGACACGACCACGTCCGTGAGGCCGGAGCCGACGAGCGCACCGAGGAAGGCCGCCGCGGCGCGGCCGGCGGGACTCGGCGCCGTCACCGGGACGGGATCCCGTCGCCCCGCGTGGTGGGCGCTGCGGTCCGTACGACGCGCTCGACCCTGGCCACGGTCAGCAGCGTAGGCCCGGGGGCCCGGCGCCGCGGTCAGCGGCGGCGGCCGTCCCCCTCGTCG
>JBQCCU010000130.1:0-2756 GCA_051961935.1 Amnibacterium sp.
AGGCGCGCCTCCGCGTCGCGCTCGCCGGTCTGCCGACCGTCTGACGAGCGCGAGCCGCAACGGTCAGAACGTGAGGACGGTCGCGCCTTCGAGCGTGAAGCGGATGAACTCGTCACGGGCGACGGCGAGCACGAGTCCGCGCGCCAGCAGGTCCTCCTCGAGGCCGTCCGCCCGGGCGAGGCTGACGCATGCCCCGACCCGCACGCCGTCCGCCACGAGCGCATCGATCTGGGCGTTCAGGTGATCCGCGAGCTCGACACCCGGTCGCGCGAGCAGCCGCTGCGCCGGCCCGAAGCAGAACACCTCGACCTCGACGCCCCGCTCGCTCGCGACCTCGGCGATGCGCTGGGCGACCCGAGCGCCGGTCCGCACCGAATCGGCGTCGTCGTGGAACAGGTGGACGACGGTCTTGGGGGCGTGCACGGGCGCTCCTCGCGGTGGGACGGTGACGGGCCCGGCAACGATAACGGCGCGAACGGCGATGCCCCCGGCGGACCGGGGCTTCGGAAGCGGATCCGACCGGCGTCGATCCGGTGACCGTTCGATCGGAAGGCTCAGGACCTCGGCGTGATCACGCATCCCCGAGTCGGACGTCGTCACTGGCCCCACTGTGACGCCTCAGCCGGAACGGAACCCGAGCCGAACCCATCGCGGACCCGGACCCGGAGCCGGACTCGGATCCGGCGCGGGCGCGGGCGCGGGCGCGGGCCATCAACCGCTTCGACGTCCGACTCAACGCGCCCCGGGGGCTCCACCGCGACGGCGAGGGCGACGGCGCCGCTCGCGGGAGGCCCCACCCGTGCACCGGGCGTCCCTGGTAGCCCGGCCGGGCGCCTCTGCTGAGCGCTCTGGTCCAGAGGTGCTGCTCGACCTGGCCCGCGATCTCCCAGAGCTGCACGAGGTCGAAGATCCCGACGTCGCGGGGGTGGTCGTCGTAGATGCAGAGCGCGCCGATCCGGTAGCCGTCCCAGGTGTGGACGGGGTAGCCGGCGTAGAAGCGCGTCGACCCGCGGCGCCCCGTCGCGGGGTCTCTGGGTGCCCTCGGGTCGGCGTGGGCGTCGCTGACGACGACGGGCCGGTCGGACTGGATCACCATGCTGGAGTAGGCGGTGTCACGTGTCAGCGCCGGCGGAGCGGCCCCGACCGCCGCATGGGGGCGCACGTGCTCGCTGTCCACGATCACCAGGGCCGCGCCTGCGCACGCGAAGGCGACCTTCGCCTGGCGGAGCAGGAACTTCAGCGCTTCGTCCGGTTCGCCGGCCGAGAGCTGCAGCGTCTGAAGCGCTGTTCGGCGCATCACCTCGTCATCGTCCTGTGCGGGCGTTCCCGCCCTGCTGGCCCCTGCCGCCGCACGCAGCTCCGCGATCTCGAGGTCGAGGCGGTCGACGATGAGATCGGCCCAGCTCTCGTAGGTGACCGGCGAGAACGGCGGCGCCGACCCCAGCACCGATGGCTGGGGGGGAAGCTCACGGAAGCGGACTCGGGTAGCCGGCGGTGTTGTGCACGGGGACGCGGAGTCACCCGGAGGACGCTCCGTCGTGCGACCGGCGCTCGCGCTCGCCAGGGCGGCGGAGGAGCCGTAGATGAACGCGGGGGCCTTCTCGGCGCATTCGATGGTCAGCAGCGCCACGAGCCTCTCGATGTCCCGCATCCACCGGTCATGCGTCACCTCGGGCGGTCGCGTGGGCAGGACGATGAGCACGGCTTCGAAGCGCTGCAGCCGGAGGCCGCGCAGCCCTTCGAGCGCCCGCGTGCTCAGCGGGTCGGGGTCGACGATCACGGTGATCTGCGCCCCGCGCCGCGATCGTCGTGCCAGCGCGTCCGCCACTGCTCCAGGGAGGCCGGCTTCGTGGCTCGGCACTCCTTCGCCGGCCAGCAGGCCCCCTCCGAACATGAGGAGCTTGCGCGGGACGAGCCCGGGCCGCCGGATGGACGAGACCGGTCCGGGGCGAGGCCGAGCGGGTGCCTCGGAAGGCGGCATGAGTGGTTGCGTGCTCAACGACGTGGTCCCTTCGGATGTGCCGTTCCTGCTGATGGGGAGGTCCTGACCGGCCCAGCGGACGGTGCTCGCGTGCGGCACCGCTTGCTGCTCATGGCGCGGTGACGGCCCACGGCCGTCGGTGCGCTGCCGGTGACCCGGCCGGTGCCACGGCGTGGCGAGCCGGCGGGCGACCGCCCGCGGTGAGGAGGTGCTGGATGAGGAGCGCGTGATTGCGCAGCACGCTCATCTCCTGCGGGGAGAAGGTGCGCGGACGAGGATCGAAGATCGCCAGCACCGCGGTCGGCTCACCCGTGGACGCGTAGATCGGATGACCGGCGTAGAACCGCATCCCATGCCGGCACGCGAGTGGGCTGTCGCGGAACCGAGGGTCCGCGCGGAGATCCGTGACTGCGAGCCCACCGGCTTGCGCGGCAGCAACCGTCAGGGGGCCCTGCGGATCCTCCTCAGACCTCCTGAGGTGGGAGGCATCGGGGTCGCTCGTTTCGAGCATCGACACTGTCGCGCGGTCCACCCCGAAGGCTGCGCGCGTCCGGGCGACGACGCGACCGATGGCAACGTCGAGGGTCAGGCCGAGGAGGCGGCGGACGGCGAGGCTGAACGGGCTGGGAGCCGCCCCCGATGCGCCGGGCGCGGCTGCGGCGCCGCTGCGGCGAACCAGGCGGTCGGCGAGGTGCGCGGCGGCCGTGCGGCCGAGGCGGTCGTAGTCGAGGACGGAGTAGTGCGCGCGGGCGGAAGCGCGCCTGCCCAGCGGCGC
>JBQCCU010000131.1:0-4153 GCA_051961935.1 Amnibacterium sp.
GGCCGCCCACCCGGAAGGCGGCCGCGACGGCCGTCTCGGGCGTCGGGGCGGTGGCGGGCGGCTCGGTCCGGTGGCGGGTCAGGGACGCGGCCCGCATCCCGAGGTCGCCGAGCACGTTCGTGTCGAACGCGGACTGCTCGACCGGCACCGGCGGCGGGGCCGGGCGCGGCGGCGGGGAGGCGACGACGTCGCGGTTCCAGCCGAGCCACGGCCCGAAGACGACGCCGCCGTGGAGGGGCAGGTCGGTCTCGGCCGGGCGCAGCTCGCCGGGCGAGCGCTCCAGCGGCCCGAGCGCGAAGCGGTCCACCTCGTTCAGCTCCGCGACGTACCAGGGCTCCGCGCCGCGCGCGTCGACCCGGCGCATCCGGCCCGCGACCGACACGTCCGCGCAGCCGCCGCCCCGCACCACGAACACGGTGGAGCGGCCGAGCGCGGCGATGGCGAACGACCGGATCGCCGCGGGCCCACGGGTCGGCACGGCACCGACGAGGGCGTCGAGGCCGAGGGTCGGCTCCGCGGCGATGCGCCAGAGCATCGCCATCGTGTGCATGCCCGTGTCGGGACCGAACGCGGCGACGAACCGGTCGGTCGCGAGCAGGCGCCACTCATCCCCCGGTGCGAGCGGCTCCGGTGAGTAGAACGCGCTCGCCATGTGAGAAGGAGACCCCCAATGCCTTCGTGGCGCGAATTCCGCGGAAGCGGGATGCGGCGGATGCCCGGCTCAGGCGCCGATGAAGGACATCACGTGCTTGATGCGAGTGTAATCCTCGAACCCGTACATCGAGAGGTCCTTGCCGTAGCCGGAGTGCTTGAAGCCGCCGTGCGGCATCTCGGCGACGAGCGGGATGTGGGTGTTGATCCACACGCAGCCGAAGTCGAGCCGCTTCGCCGCGCGCATCGCCTTGCCGTGGTCGCGGGTCCACACGGAGGACGACAGGCCGTACTGCACGTCGTTCGCCCACTCGAGCGCCTGCTCCTCCGTGGAGAACCGCTGCACCGTCTGCACCGGGCCGAAGATCTCGTTCTGCACGGCCTCGTCGGTCTGCTGCAGGTTCGAGACGATCGTGGCGTCGTAGAAGTAGCCCTTGTCGCCGTGCCGGGTGCCGCCGAGCTCCACCTTCGCGTGGTCGGGGAGGCGGTCGATGAAGCCGCCGACGCGGGCGAACTGGTCCGCGTTGTTCAGCGGGCCGAAGAGCACGTCCTCGTCGGGGGCGCCGGTCCTCGCGTTGTTCCTCGCGTACTCGGCGAGCGCGGCGACGAACTCGTCGTGGATGCCCTCCTGCACCAGCAGGCGGGTCGCGGCGGTGCAGTCCTGCCCGGCGTTGAAGTAGCCGGCGGTCACGATGCCCTCGACGGCGAGCTCGATGTCGGCGTCGTCGTAGACGATGACCGGCGCCTTGCCGCCGAGCTCGAGGTGCACCCGCTTCAGGTCGCTCGCGGCGGCCTTGGCGACGGCCATGCCGGCGCGGACGGAGCCCGTGATCGAGACCATCGCGGGGATCGGGTGCTCGATCATCCGCGCGCCGGTGTCCCGGCCGCCGGTGATGACGTTCAGCACGCCGGGCGGCAGGAACTCGGCGGCGACCTCGGCGAGCAGCAGCGTCGAGGACGGCGTCGTCTCCGAGGGCTTCAGCACCACCGTGTTGCCGGCGGCGAGCGCCGGGGCGAACTTCCACGTCGCCATGTTGAGCGGGTAGTTCCAGGGGGTCACCTGACCGATCACGCCGATGGGCTCGCGGCGGATCATCGAGGTGTGGTCCTTCAGGTACTCGCCGGCCGCGCGGCCCTCGAGCACGCGGGCGGCGCCCGCGAAGAAGCGGATCTGGTCGACGGACACGAGGATCTCGTCGGTCACGAGGCTCGCGAGCGGCTTGCCGGTGTCCTTCGACTCGAGCGCCGCGAACTCGTCCGCGCGCGCCTCCATCGCGTCGGCGATGCGGAAGAGGGCGAGCTGCCGCTCAGACGGGGTCGTCTCGCTCCAGGTCGCGAAGGCGTCCTTCGCGGCCCGGAAGGCGGCGTCGACCGTCTCGGGGCCGGAATCGACCTCGGTGCCGTAGACGGCCTCGTCCACGGGCGACACGAGGTCCAGGGTGGGGGCGTCGGCGGAGACGTGCTCGCCGGCGATGAAGTTGTCGAGGGTGGAGAGCGCCATGGGCTCAACCTACGCCAACGACTCGCCCGCGGGAACGACGGAATCCGCAGGTTCTGAGGCCCCGGATCGACGGAATCGGTTGTCACCGGCATCGCGGCCTGGCAGACTCGCCCTCGTGCCACCTCGAGGACGAGACAAGCCGGGCCCGGTCGCGCTCGACGACGTCTCGAAGGCGATCGTCGAGCAGCTGCAGCAGGACGGGCGCCGCTCCTACGCGGACATCGGCAAGCACGTCGGTCTCTCGGAGGCGGCGGTGCGCCAGCGCGTGCAGCGGCTCACCGAGACCGGCGTCATGCAGATCGTGGCCGTCACCGACCCGATGCAGCTCGGCTTCTACCGCCAGGCGATGATCGGCATCCGGGTCTCCGGCGACGTGCGGGAGATCGGGGACCGGCTCGCCGCGCTGCCGTCGGTCGACTACGTGGTGCTGACCGCCGGCACGTTCGACCTGCTCGTCGAGGTCGTCTGCGAGAACGACGACGACCTGATCGAGCTGCTGAACGCCGAGATCCGCACCCTCCCCGGCGTCGTGTCCACGGACACGTTCGTCTACTTGAAGCTCCGCAAGCAGTTCTACAACTGGGGGACGCGCTGAGCGCGGAGGTCGTTCCGGACCTCCGCGCGCGTTCCCCCGAGGGCCTCGCGCCCTCGGACTCGACCGCAGGTCGAGAAGACACCTCGAGCAGGAATCGGATGGCCCCCGATGACGAGGGCTTGGGAAAGGAACGACGATGACCGTCACCGACCAGCTGGTCCCCGGCAGCGCGCCCCTCGATCCGGAGGGCGCGGCGCTCCGCGAGTCCGCAGCGGAGCACCTCTGGCTCCACTTCTCCCGCCAGAGCGTGCTCGAGCGGCACGGCGTGCCGATCATCGTGCGCGGCGAGGGCCACCACATCTTCGACGACCGCGGCAAGCGGTACATCGACGGCCTCTCCGGGCTCTTCGTCGTGAACGCGGGCCACGGCCGGCGCCGGCTCGCCGAGGCGGCGGCGAAGCAGGCGAGCGAGCTCGCCTTCTTCCCGCTGTGGTCCTACGCGCATCCGGCCGCCATCGAGCTCGCCGAGCGGCTCGCCGACGCGGCGCCGGGCGACCTGAACCGCGTCTTCTTCTGCACCGGCGGAGGCGAGGCCGTCGAGACCGCCTTCAAGCTCGCGAAGCACTACTTCAAGGCGATCGGCAAGCCGATGAAGCACAAGGTGATCTCCCGCGCGGTCGCCTACCACGGCACCCCGCACGGCGCCCTCGCGCTGACGGGCATCCCCGCGATGAAGCAGATGTTCGAGCCGCTCGCGCCCGGCGGCTTCCGCGTGCCGAACACGAACTTCTACCGCGCGCCCGAACACGGCGACGACCTCGAAGCCTTCGGGCGCTGGGCGGCGGACGAGATCGAGCGCGCCATCGAGATGGAGGGCCCGGACACCGTCGCCTGCGTGTTCCGCGAGCCGGTGCAGAACTCCGGCGGCTGCTTCCCGCCGCCGCCCGGCTACTTCCAGCGCGTGCGCGAGATCTGCGACCGGCACGACGTGCTGCTCGTGTCCGACGAGGTGATCTGCGCGTTCGGGCGTCTCGGCACGATGTTCGCCTGCGACAAGTTCGACTACGTCCCGGACATGATCACCTGCGCGAAGGGCCTCACCAGCGGGTACTCCCCCATCGGCGCGTGCATCGTCTCCGACCGCGTCGCTGAGCCGTTCTACTCGGGCACGGACTACTTCCCGCACGGTTACTCCTTCGGCGGGCACCCGGTGTCGGCGGCGGTGGCGTTGGCCAACCTCGACATCTTCGAGCGCGAGGGCATCAACCAGCACGTTCTGAAGAACGAAGGCGCGTTCCGCGCGACGCTCGTGTAGCTGTCGGATCTCCCGATCGTCGGCGACGTGCGCGGCGACGGCTACTTCTCCGGCAACGAACTGGTCAAGGACAAGGCGACCAAGGAGACCTTCGACGACGACGAGTCCGAGCGGCTGCTGCGCGGATTCTTGTCGCGAGCGCTGTTCGACG
>JBQCCU010000132.1:0-4983 GCA_051961935.1 Amnibacterium sp.
CGGGAGGAGATCCTCGAGCGCCCCTGAACGCAGACTTGCCACTTTCCGACCTCAAACCGGTGGGATGAGGTCGCAAAGTGGCAAGTGTGCGCGGGGGGAGGGTCAGTCGCGGCCGCTGGAGAAGGCGGCGTCGAAGGCCGCCTCCGACGGGGTGACGGCGTTCTTGCGCACGAACTGCAGGGCCGCCGGAGCACCGACCATGCGGTCCATGCCGGCGTCCTCCCACTCGACGGAGAGCGGGCCGTCGTAGCCGATCGAGTTCAGCGCGCGGAAGCAGCGCTGCCACGGCACGTCGCCGAGACCGACGGAGATGAAGTCCCAGCCGCGCCGCGGATCCGCCCACGGCAGGTGCGACGAGAGGCGGCCGTTGCGCCCGTTGCCCGTCTGCACCTTCGAGTCCTTGCAGTGCACGTGGTAGATGCGGTCGGCGAAGTCGACGATGAAGCCGACCGGGTCGATCTGCTGCCACACCATGTGGCTCGGGTCCCAGTTGAGCCCGAACGCCGGCCGGTTGCCGATCGCGTCGAGCATCCGCTTCGCCGTCCAGTAGTCGTATGCGATCTCGCTCGGATGCACCTCGAAGGCGAACCGCACGCCGACCTCGTCGAAGACGTCCATGATCGGGTTCCAGCGGTCCGCGAAGTCCCGGTAGCCGGCCTCGACCATCTCGTCGGGCACGGGTGGGAACATCGCGACGGTCTTCCAGATGGACGAGCCGGTGAACCCGGTCACGGTCTTCACGCCGAGCGCCGCGGCCATCCGGGCGGTGTCCTTCATCTCCTCGGCCGCGCGCTGCCGCACGCCCTCGGGCTCGCCGTCGCCCCACACCCGGTCCGGCACGATCGCGCGGTGCCGGGCATCGATCGGGTCGTCGCAGACGGCCTGGCCGACGAGGTGGTTCGAGATCGTCCAGACCTGCAGGCCGTTCTTCTCGAGGATGGCCTTGCGGCCGGCGACGTACTCCGCGTCCGCGTGGCGGCTGACGTCGAGGTGGTCGCCCCACGAGGCGATCTCGAGCCCGTCGTAGCCCCACTCGCCTGCGAGCCGCGCCACCTCCTCGAACGGCAGGTCGGCCCACTGGCCGGTGAACAGGGTGACGGGTCGTGCCATGGGGCTCTCCTTCTCGCACCGTTGCCCGAGTGAGGGCGATCGAGGCATCCGACGCCGGACGCGTCCCGCGACCGGTTTCGTGCCGGCTCGAACATACTCGCGGCGCTTGGAGCGCGCCGTGCGGGCCGGGGACCTTCGTCCCTGTGCGCACCGGCGCTCCGGGCCGACCCTCGGCACGATGCGGCGTGGAGGCCGCGAGGAGGGGGACCACGATGACGAGCACCACACCGCCCGAGGCGGGACGCCGATCGCGCACGACCACGCTGGTGCTCGCGATCGTGCTGCCGATCGTCGTGCTCGTCCTCGTCGTCGCGGCCGGCGCGGCCGCGCTCTTCACGGTGACCGCGAGGAGCGTCGACCTGCGCTACAGCGCCCCCGCCGCGCCGAACGTCCAGATCGTCGTCCCGACCGCCCGGATCGAGGTCCTCCCGGTCCAGGGGAGCACCGTCACCGTCGCGGTCACCGGCCGCGCCGGCCTCGTCGAGCCCCGCTTCGACGTCGGCACCACCGGCAGCGTGACCCGCATCGCCGGCGGCTGCCGGCCGCCGTGGTTCGGCTTCTGCGACCTCCGCGTCCGGGTCGGCGTGCCCGCGGGGAGCGACCTCAGCGTGCAGGACACGAACGGGGCCGTCGTCGTGCGGGACCTGACCGGATCCGTGGACGCGTCCACCACGAACGGGGCCGTCTCGCTGACCGGCCTGACGGGCGACGTGAGCGCCACCAGCACGAACGGCCAGGTCGAGGTCCTGGCCGGTTCGTCCGCGACGGTGGTCGCCGGAACCACGAACGGCGCCGTGCGGCTCGAGTTCTCGTCGCCGCCCCGCTCCGTGCACGCGACCAGCACCAACGGCGCCGTCACGGTCCGCGTGCCGGCGGACGGCACCACCTACGCCGTGCAGGCGTCGACGGTGAACGGCGGGATCGGCGGCGACGTGACGAACGACCCCTCGTCCAGCCGCTCCATCACCGCCTCGACCGTCAACGGCCGCATCACCGTCGAGCACCTGCGATGAGCGCCCCGGCCCGGCGAGCAGGCACCGCGCTGCTCGCCCTCCTCGTGAGCGGTCTGCTCGCCGCCTGCAGCGGCCCGGGCGCGCCGACGCCCTCGTCCTCCACGCCGACGTCCGGCCCCGCGACGAGCGCCGTGCCGACCTCGAGCGCGCCGGTGCCGACCTCGGCCGCCCCCTCCCCGTCGGCCACGAGCACGGTCGTCCGCGCCGTCACGACGCACGCCTTCGGCATCCCCACCGTCGCCGCCCCGTTCACGACGGTGCACGCGATCCGCCCGACGATCGCCCCGCCGCCCGCTCCGCCCCTGCCCTGCCTGCGTCAGATCTCGGTCGGCCGCCACCCCGAGGCGTCTCCCGCGTACGACCAGATCAGCTTCCGGTTCTCAGGAGCGCTGCCGGGGTACGAGGTCGCCTACGTGTCCTCGCTGACCGCTCCCGGCAGCGGGAAGCCGGTGCCGATCCCCGGGTCGGCCGCGCTCCTGCGGGTGCGGTTCCGAAGCGCCCAGGCGCATGACGAGCAGGGCCGCTCCTCGGTGGTCGCGCCCCCACCGCATCCGATCGGCTACGCCGCCCTGAAGGACTACGCCCTCGTCGGCGACTTCGAAGGGGTGGTCGAGTACGGGCTCGGCATCGCGGTCCGGCCCCACGCGGGCGCCGCAGGCCGGGTCCGGACGGTGGAGGTCGAGCGGATCGAGGGCGGCACGCACGTCTTCGTCGTCGCCGTGCAGATCACGACGGGCTGACGGGCGGTTCGGCGTCCCGCCGATCCGCCACGATCTCGGCCTCGGCGAGCAGCGCGAGGTCGCGCAGGGCGACGACGTCGACGTCCTCCGCTTCCCGCGGCACCGAGTCGAACACGCAGAGGGCGCCGATCCGGTACCCGTCGATCGACTCGATCGGATGGGCGGCGAAGAACCGGATCGGGCCGCCGTCCGGCAGCACCGGCAGCCGTTCCTCGGGGTACAGATCCAGCAGGTCGGGCGCGATCACCGGCTCCCGGCCCGAGATCGTGCGATCGCAGAGGGAGTTGGCGCGCCGGAAGACACCCCGGTCGAGCCCGGCGGACACGAGCGCCCACAGCTCGTCGTGGTCCACCATCGTGATCTGCGCGTACCGGACGAGCAGGGCCTCGCGGGTGATGTCGACGATGCGCAGCAGGCGCTGGGACACCGGCCGCGTGGGCAGGTCGAGGGCGTCGAGCGCCGCCTGCCGCTCCGTCTCGTCATCGGGGCGGCGGCCGCCGGCCGGGCCGGCGGCCGGCGCACCGCCGAGCAGCCGCGCGACCTCGTCCGTGAGGAGCTCGAGCTGCCCGTGCCGGTCCGTGCGGCCGGCCACCTCGGTGACGCGCTCGCGGGCGCCGCTGGCGGCGCCGGATGGGTCGCGGACGAGGAGCACCGGGCTGACCGCCGCGAGCTCCGGGAGGACCGCTTGGACGAGGCGGTCGGCTGCGCGGCGGTGCAGCCGGGACGCGCCCGACTCGAGCAGCACGACGACGTCGTAGCGCCAGAGTCGCCACGCGGCGGGCCCTCGGCGGATCGCTTCGAGCACCGGACGGAGGTCCCACAGCACGTCCAGGTCGAGGCCGCGCTGCAGCCGCAACCAGAGCCGGTCGGCGAGCAGCGAGGAGAAGGCGGCGGGGCCGCCGTCGTCCTCGGCGGCGTCGAGCGCGGATCGGTCGCCGATCACGAGCACGCGAGCGGGCCTGGCCCCGGTGCGGTGCAGGCGGCTGATCGTGAGCCGGCCCGACCGCACGGCGACCAGGTCCGCCGTCGCCGGTCCGGTGCCGTCCATCGTCGGATCGTTGCGTTCGTGCATGCGAAAACACTGATCGCGGCGCGGTTCGTGGGGACCGGCGTGAGTCGCGGACGGCGTCGCGCGGGCCGCCGGAGAGCATTCGTCCCGCATCGATCGCGCTGAGCTGAACCGCAAGCTCGTGCGGCATCCATTCCTCCATAGGGGTTCTGGGCGAAGGGGGCCTGTGGACAACCTTTCGCTGATCAGAGGCGTGTCTCCGTCGCTAGGGGCTGTCGGTGGGTGGTGTCACGATGTGGGCATGCAGGGAGCGGAGCAGCTGGCCGAGGTCGTGGACCTCGTCGCTGCCGCGCCCTGCCGTCCCGCGGTGATGGGTGATCATCAGCTGCTCGAGGAGGCCGAGGCGTGGGAGGCGCTGGGCCGGCTGGTCGATGCGCGCCGGGTCGCGCTGGCGGGTGAGGTCGCGTGGCGGTCCCGGCCGCAGATCGGCGAGGCGTCGCTGGCACGCCGGCACGGTGAGCGGGATGCCGCCGACCTGCTGGCCAGGCGGCTGCGGATCGGCCGGTTCGAAGCGAAGCGGCGCACCGCGCTCGGATTGCGCGTGCGGTCGCGGCTGACCCTGGCCGGTGAGGAGGTGCCGGGCCGGTGGCCCGCGGTCGGCGAGGCACTCGCTGCGGGAGCGCTTGGCGTCGAGGCAGCGCGGGTGATCGTGGAGGCCCTCGGCGCAGTCGCCCGGCGGGTGCGTCCGGAGGAGCTCGAGGCCGCGGAGCGGCAGCTGGTGGCGAACGCGGCCGAGGTCGGACCGGACCTGCTGCGTGAGCAGCTCGGTGCGTGGCTGGCGTATCTCGATCCCGACGGCGCGAAGCCGGCCGAGGAGGAGGCCCACGTCAACCGGGGCCTCCGCGTCGGCCGGGAGGGCAAGGACGGGATCACCACCACGACGTTGAAGACGGCAGGTGAGGCCACCGCCCTCCTCCGCGCCGTCCTCGACGCCGGCCGACGGAAGGTCCTGTTCGTCCGCGAACCGGCCGAGGACTGTGAGGAGGACACCGAGTGGCGCGAAGCCGACGGCGAGACCCGCACCAGGACGCAGGTCGATCACGATTCCGTC
>JBQCCU010000133.1:0-2823 GCA_051961935.1 Amnibacterium sp.
CGCCGGACAGCGCGGCCTCGTGCGTGACCACGAGCCGCCCGGTGCGCTTCACCGACGCGACGACCGTGTCCAGGTCGAGCGGCGAGAGCGAGCGCAGGTCGATCACCTCGACCGAGACGCCCTCGTCGCCGGCGGCGACCGCCGCATCCCGCGCCAGCTGCACCAGGCCGCCGTAGGTCACCAACGTGACGTCGGTGCCCTGGGCGACGACGCGCGCTGTTCCCATCGGGCGGGCGTCGGCGAGCGGGGCGTCCTCATCCACCTCCCCCTTCGCGTGGTAGCGGCGCTTCGGCTCGAAGAACAGCACCGGGTCGTCGCAGGCGATCGCGTCCTGGAGCAGGTCATAGGCGTCCTGCGGGTTCGAGACGCTCACGACGCGGAGGCCGGGAGTGTGCGCGAAGTACGCCTCCGGCGAGTCCGAGTGGTGCTCGGCGGAGCCGATGCCGCCGCCGACCGGCACCCGGATGGTGATCGGCAGCGTCACGGCCCCGTTGGTGCGCGCGTGCATCCGCGCCACCTGGCTCACGATCTGGTCGAAGGCGGGGTAGATGAAGCCGTCGAACTGGATCTCGCAGACCGGGCGGTAGCCGCGGTAGGCGAGGCCGACGGCGGTGCCGAGGATGCCCGACTCGGCGAGCGGCGTGTCCATCACGCGGCGCGGCCCGAATTCGCGCTGCAGGCCGTCGGTGATCCGGTAGACGCCGCCGAGGGTGCCGACGTCCTCGCCCATCACGACGACCTTCGGGTCGGCGGTGAGCGCCGCGCGCAGACCGGCGTTCAGCGCGCCGCCCATGGTCATGGTGCTCATCGGGCGTCCTCGAAGGAGTCGAGGTCGCGGCTGTAGCGGGCGCGCTGCCGCTCGATGCCCGGGTGGTCGGTGGCGTAGACGTGCTCGAACAGGGACAGCGGGTCGGGCTCGGGCAGGGCGGTGCAGGCCGCCCGCATCGCCCGCGCGACCTGATCGGCGTGCGCCTGCACGGCGGCCTTGCGGTCCTCGGGCAGCGCGCCGCGGGACTCGAGGTGGATCCGCACGCGGTCGATCGGGTCGAGCCGGCGCCACGCCTCCACCTCGGCGGCGTCGCGGTAGCGGCTCGGGTCGTCCGCGGTGGTGTGCGGTCCCATCCGGTAGGTGACCGCCTCGATGAAGGAGGGGCCGCCGCCGGCGCGGGCACGGGCGAACGCCGCCCGGGTGACCGCCAGCACGGCGAGCACATCGTTCCCGTCGACCGTCACGGACGGCACGCCGAAGCCGGCGGCGCGGCCCGCGAGGCTCGAGCCGCTCTGCAGGGTGACGGGCTCGGAGATCGCCCAGTGGTTGTTCTGGCAGAAGAAGACGACCGGCGCCGTGTAGGTGGCGGCGAACACGAGCGCCTCGCTCGCATCCCCCTCGCTGGTGGCGCCGTCGCCGAAGTAGGCGATCGCGGCGGCGTCGGAGCCGTCGTACTGCAGGCCGAGCGCGTACCCGGTGGCGTGCAGGGTCTGGGCGGCGATGATCACCTGCGGCGTGGCCATGTTCACCGAGTACGGGTCCCAGCCCGACGCGGTGACGCCGCGCCAGACCGGCATGAGCTGCGCGGGGGTGACGCCCCGGCAGTAGGCGACGCCGTTCTCGCGATAGCTCGTGAACGCGAAGTCGTCGGGCCGCATCGCCCGCGCCGATCCGATCTGCGCGGCCTCCTGCCCGAGCAGCGGCGGCCAGAGCGCGAGCTCCCCCTGCCGCTGCAGGTTCGTCGCCTCGGTGTCGATGCGCCGCACCACGACCATGTCCTCGTAGAGGGCGGCGAGGGCCTCGTCGTCGACGTCCGCGACGTGCTCGCCGTACTCCGGATCCGCGCGGCGCTCGCCGTCCGGGGAGAGGATGCGGACCGCGCCGCGGAGCGCGGGGTCCTGCTCGGGCGTGCGGAGGGCACGCGGGGCTGCGACAGTGTGCGACATTGCGACCGCCTTTGGTGCGCGAGATCCGGCGACGGTGCCGAATGCACCCGGACGGTACGCCTCGTTGCTCAAGAGTTGCAATGAGTTCCGACCGTGTCGCGCAGACTGCTCAATCCACGCCTCGACGACGAAGCCTCGGCGCTGCTACGGTTCCGCATTGTGCGCGACCTCGACGCCGTCGATCTGAAGCTCCTGCTCGCCCTCGCGGAGAACCCGAGGGCGACGACCGTCGCGCTCGCCGACGCGCTGCAGCTGAGCCGCAACACGGTGCAGGCGCGGATGACCGCGCTGACCCGCGCGGGCGCGTTCCTCGACTACGACCGCTGCATCGATCCGGCGACCGTCGGCTACCCGCTCGTGGCGTTCACGACCCTGCACGTGAAGCAGCAGATGCTCGTGCCGATCGTCGAGGCGCTCTCCCGGATCCCGGAGATCGTGCAGGCGCACGGCCTCTCCGGATCCGCGGACCTGCTCGTCCGCCTCGTCTGCACCTCCGCGGAGGACCTCTTCCGCGTGAACGCGGAGATGCTCGCCGTGCCGGGCGTCGAGCGCGCCGAGACGGCGATGGGGATCAGCGAGGTGATCCCGTACCGGATCGCGCCGCTGCTGCGGTCCCGCCTCTCGGCGTGAGGAGCGCCGCGAGCGCCATCGCCGCGAGCAGCCCCACCGGGTCGGGCATCGCCTCCAGGCCGGGTGTCGTCGGGGTCGCTTTCAGCAGCCCGAACACGGCGTGCAGCCGGACGACGGCCTCCGCCCGCGGCAGCGCCGGCGCGGCCGCGACGAGCACGTCCGCCCACGCCTCGACGTAGCGACGCTGCAGCGACCGGACCCGTCGGCTCGCCGCCTCCCCCAGGTGGGCGAGCTCGCGATCCTGCACACGGATCACCT
>JBQCCU010000134.1:0-3539 GCA_051961935.1 Amnibacterium sp.
TGTTCTTCGACCTCTTCGCCCTCATCGCGCGCGCGACGGAGGGCAGCGGGCTGTGGCACGAGGAGGACGGCTTCTTCTACGACCGGCTCACGCGCCCGGACGGCACCGGCTGGCCGATCGCCGTGCGGTCGATGAGCGGACTCGTCCCGGTCTTCGCCGCGGTGTCGGTGCCGCGCGCGCTGCTCGAGCGCCTCCCGCGGCTGAAGGCGCACGTCGACCGCTTCCTCGAGGACCACGGCGACGCCGCCGAGGGCGCGGACGTCGACATGACGCCGACGGGGGAGGGGCACGGCCTGCTCGCGCTCGTCGACCGGGAGCGGCTGCGCCGCATCATGCGCGTCGTGGGCGGTGAGGGCGAGATGCTGTCCCCGCACGGCGTGCGGGCCATGTCGGCCGCGTACCGCGACCATCCGTTCGTGCTTCACGCGGGCGTCGAGGACGCCACCCAGGTGGACTACGAGCCCGCCGAGTCGACGACCGCGCTGTTCGGCGGCAACTCGAACTGGCGGGGCCCGGTGTGGCTGCCCGTGAACTACCTGCTGCAGCAGGCGCTCCGCCGGTACGGCGAGGCGGCGGGGGAGACGGTGCTCTGCGAGTACCCGGCGGGCTCGGGCCGCTCCGCCACGTTCACCGACCTCGCCGCCGACCTCGCGGACCGGCTCGTGCACCTCTACCTGCCCGACGAGCACGGCCGGCGGGCGGTGTGGGGCGGCGACGACCGGTTCACGACCGACCCGGCGTGGCGCGACGCGCTCCTGTTCTACGAGTACTTCAACGGGGACGACGGCGCGGGGCTCGGCGCGAGCCACCAGACCGGGTGGACCGGCCTGCTCGCGAACCTGCTGCTCGAACGCATCCGCGACCGCCGCGGCTGAGGGGAGCCGGCGCGTCTGCAGGATCCGGCACGGCGTGCAGGACGGGATGCCCCGTGTCGCCCTGCACACCGCTCGTCGTCCTGCACACCGCACCGGGCGCCGTCCGGGGGTGCGCGCGGCTGTCGGCGGCACGGAGCAGGATCCGGGCATGGCGCGCGTCCGCTACTTCACGGCCATGAGCCTCGACGGCTTCCTCGCCGACCCGGCCGGCTCCCTGGACTGGCTCTTCGCCGTTCCGGACGAGGGGACCGAGGCGGCGTTCCAGGGCTTCCTCGACGGGGTCGGGGCCATCGTGATGGGCGCGACGACCTACGAGTGGGTGCTCGCGCACGAGTCCGTGTTCGAGCGGCCGGAACTGTGGCGGCAGTGGTACGGCGAGCGCCCGTGCTGGGTGCTCACGCACCGCGACCTGCCGCGGATCCCGGGCGCGGACGTGCGGTTCGCCGCGGGGGACGTGGTGCCGGTGCAGCGCGCGGCCGCCGAGGCGGCGGGGGACCGGGACGTGTGGCTGGTCGGCGGCGGCGGCGTGGCGGCCGACTTCGCGGACGCCGGGCTGCTCGACGAGCTGCACCTCTCCGTCGCGCCCGTGCTGCTCGCCGGCGGCGCACCGCTGCTGCCGCGGCGCCTCGAGGGGCGGCTCACGCTGCACGACGCCCGCGTCTCCGGAGCCTTCGCGGAGCTGCGGTACGCGGTCGGACCGCCCGCCTGAACCGCCCGTTCCCCCGCATCCGGCAGGATGCGCCCGTGAGCATCGCCCCCCTGGCACGCCGGCTCGGCCCGGCGGACGCCGTCGTGATCGGACTCGGCTCGATGCTCGGCGCGGGGGTCTTCGCCGCGTTCGCCCCGGCCGCCACCGAGGCCGGGTCGGCTCTGCTCGCCGGACTCGCGGTCGCGGCGGTCGTGGCGTTCTGCAACGCGACCTCCTCCGCGCAGCTCGCCGCGCAGTACCCCGTCTCCGGCGGCACCTACGTGTACGCCGGGGAGCGGCTCGGGCCGTGGTGGGGGTTCCTGGCCGTGTGGAGCTTCGTGGTCGGCAAGACCGCGAGCTGCGCCGCGATGGCGCTGACGTTCGCCGCCTACGTCGCCCCGCCCGGCTGGACGAAGCCGGTCGCCGTGCTCGCCGTGCTGGCGCTCGCGGCCGTCAACCTCGCCGGCATCACGAAGACCGCCGCGCTGGCCCGCGTGCTCGTGGCTGTCGTGCTCGTCGTGCTCGTCCTCGTCGTCGCCGTCGGCTGGGCGGGCGGCCACCCAGGCCCGCTCACCGCGGCCCCGTGGCGCTGGGGCGGCGTGCTGCCGTCGGCGGGCCTGCTGTTCTTCGCCTTCGCGGGCTACGCGCGCATCGCGACGCTCGGGGAGGAGGTGCTCCGCCCGGAGCGCACCATCCCGCGCGCCATCGTCCTCGCCCTCGCGATCACCCTCGTGGTCTACGCCGCCGTGGCGGCCACCTGCCTGGCAGTGCTCGGTGCGGGCCTCGCCGGATCCGCCGCGCCGCTGGCCGCCGTGGTCCAGGCGGCCGGGCTGAACGGGGCGCTGCCGGTGGTGGGCATCGGCGCCGCCGCGGCCGCGCTCGGGTCCCTGCTCGCCCTCGTCGCAGGCGTCGGTCGCACGACCCTCGCGATGGCGCGGGGCGCGGACCTGCCCCGTCCGCTCGCCGCGGTGTCGGCCCGCACCGGGGTGCCCTACCGGGCGGAGATCGCCCTCGCCGTCGCGGTCTGCCTGCTCGTCCTGCTCACGGACCTGCGCGGTGCGATCGGCTTCTCGTCCTTCGGGGTGCTCCTCTACTACCTGCTCGCGAACGCCTCCGCCCTCACGCAGGACGCGGCGCACCGCCGCTACCCGCGGGCCGTCGCCGTGGTCGGGGTCATCGGGTGCGCGGCGCTCGCGGTCACCCTGCCGCTCGCCTCGGTGATCGCCGGCGGGGTCGTGCTGCTCGCCGGCGTCGCGCTGCGGGCCGTGCGGCTCAGGCTCGTCCGGAGCTGAGCGCGTCCGCGACCCGGTCCCACCACCGCTCGGCCTCGGCACGCCGCGCCAGCGCCGCAGCGGAGCCGTCGGCCCGGATGCGGTCCCGCGCGGTCCAGACGCGGGCGGCGAGCTCGGCGGCGCGGCCGTCCAGGACCTCACCGAGGTCGGCCACGGAGGTCTGAGCGAAGGTGCCGAGCGCCCCGGTCAGCTTCACGCGCGTGTAGTCGTCGACGGCGATTCCGATGACCGGCACCCCCGCCGACGCGGCGAACACCGCCGGGTGGTAGCGGCTCGAGACGACGAGCGCGGCGCCGCGCGCCAGCGCGGCCGACGACCGGGCGTCCAGCACGGGCTCCATGCGCGAGGGCGCGTGCATCCGTGCCGCGACGCCGGCGTGCACGGCGTCGTCGCCGCGCACCTCGCCTGGCCGGATCGAGCCGAAGTGCGCGGCGAAGACGATCTCCAGGCCTGTGGCGTCGGCGACCCCGTCGAGCAGAGCCGCGAGGGCCGCCTCGGCGGCGGCCGGGTCGGCGTCGCCCACGTGCCGGGCCAGCGTCACGAGGCAGGAGGGCGCAGCGACCCGTTCCACGGCCGCCGACGGGAGGAACGCGGCGTCGTCGGGCGTGCGCATCCGGCGGGTCGCCTCGACGCCGAGGGCCGCCGCGAGCCGATCGGAGGGGTCCTCCCGCAGGCCGACGAGGC
>JBQCCU010000135.1:0-7329 GCA_051961935.1 Amnibacterium sp.
CGCGGCTCAGGCCGGGGTGAGCGCCGGGGTCGCCGGAACCTGCTTGCGGCTCGAGAGCACCTGGTCGATCAGGCCGTACTCGAGGGCGTCCTGACCGTTCAGGATCTTGTCGCGCTCGATGTCGCGGTTGACCTGCTCGACCGTGCGGTTCGAGTGCTTCGACAGCGTCTCCTCGAGCCAGGTGCGCATCCGCAGCACCTCGGCCGCCTGGATCTCGATGTCGCTCGCCTGGCCGCCGGAGCCGCCGGAGGTGGCGGGCTGGTGGATGAGGATGCGGGCGTTCGGCAGGGCGAGCCGCTTGCCGGGAGCGCCGGCCGCGGTGATCACGGCGGCGGCGGACGCCGCCTGGCCGAGCACGACGGTGGAGATCTGCGGCCGGATGTACTGCATCGTGTCGTAGATCGCCGTCATGGCCGTGAACGAGCCGCCGGGCGAGTTGATGTACATCATGATGTCGCGGTCGGGGTCCTGGCTCTCGAGCACGAGCAGCTGGGCCATGATGTCGTCCGCCGAGGCGTCGTCGATCTGCACGCCGAGGAACACGACGCGGTCCTCGAACAGCTTCGCGTACGGGTCCTGCCGCTTGAAGCCGTAGGCGGTGCGCTCCTCGAAGCTCGGGAGGATGTACCGGGACTGGGGCATCATCGGCAGCGAACCGGCCGCCTGGAAGGTGGGGGTGTCCATCTCTGGTGTTCCTGTCTCTCTGGCGATCAGAGGTTGGCGGCGCTGACGGTCTGGTTCTGGTCGGTCCCGCCGCCACCGGTGACGTCCGACGCGGACGCACGGATGTGGTCGACGAACCCGTACTCGAGCGCCTCGTCGGCGTTGAACCAGCGGTCGCGGTCGCCGTCGGCGTTGATCTGCTCCACCGTCTTGCCGGTCGCCTCGGCGGTGATCGCCGCGAGCCGGTTCTTCATGTCGATGATCAGCTGCGCCTGCGTCTGGATGTCGGACGACGTGCCGCCGAAGCCGCCGTGCGGCTGGTGCAGCAGCACGCGCGCGTTCGGGGTGATGTACCGCTTGCCCTTGGTGCCGGCGGTGAGCAGCAGCTGCCCCATCGACGCGGCCATGCCGATGCCGACCGTGACGACGTCGTTCGGGATGAACTGCATCGTGTCGTAGATCGCCATGCCGGCCGTGATCGAGCCGCCGGGCGAGTTGATGTACAGGTAGATGTCGCGCTCGGGGTCCTCCGCGGCGAGGAGGAGCAGCTTCGCGGCGATCTCGTTCGCGTTCTCGTCGCGAACCTCGCTGCCGAGCCAGATGATGCGGTCACGCAGCAGCCGGTCGAAGACGCTGGGCTGCGGGGTCAGGTCGGCCATGTCGGTACGACTCCTTCTTCCGTTGTGGTCTGGCGACAACGCTAGTGAGCGCGGCCCGCCCGACCGGCGCTGTTCGCCGTCGGCAGAGCCCCCGCTCAGCGACCGCGCCGGCATGCGGGAACGCGCCGCGGCCCGTGCGACTGCACGGGCGGCGGCGCGTTCCGATGGTGCTGCGGCTCAGGCCTTCGCGGCCTCGTCCGGGGCCTCGACGGGCTCATCGGTCTCCTCGTCGGCGAGACCGTCGGGCGCCTCGGCGACCACGAACTCGGACAGGTCCACCGGCGTGCCGTCGGTGTCGACGACCTTCACGCGACCGAGGAGCACGCTGATCGCCTTGCTGCGGGCGACCTCGCTCATCATGGAGGGCAGCTGGTTGTTCTGCTGCAGGACCTCGACGAACTCCTGCGGCTGCATGCCGTACTGCTGCGCGCTCTGCACGAGGTACTGGGCGAGCTCGTCCTGCGAGACGGCGATCCGCTCCTGCTCGGCGATGGCGTCGAAGAGGAGCTGCGCACGGAAGGCCTTCTCGCTCGACTCGGCGACCTCGGCGCGGTGCGTCTCGTCCTCGAGCCGGTTCTCGGCCTCGAGGTGGCGGTGCACCTCGTCGTCGATCAGCTGCTGCGGGACGGGCACCTCGATCTGCGCGAGGAGGGCGTCCGCGATCTTGTCGCGGGCCTCGCCGACCTGCTGGAACCGCTTCTGCCGCTCGACCTGCTGCCGCACGTCGGCACGGAGCTCCTCGAGGGTGTCGAACTCGCTCGCCATCTGGGCGAACTCGTCGTCGAGGTCGGGCAGCTCGCGCTCCTTGACCGCGAGGACGGTGACGGCGATCTCGGCCTGCTCGCCCTCGTGCTCGCCGCCCAGCAGGGTCGAGGTGAAGGTGGTGGACTCGCCGGCGCTGATGGAGTCGAGCGCCTCGTCGATGCCCTCGATCAGCTCGCCGGAGCCGATCTCGTAGGAGATCGCGTTGGCCGAGTCGACCTGCTCGCCGCCGATCGTGGCGGTGAGGTCGATCTGCACGAAGTCGCCCGTCTTCGCGGGCCGCTCGACGGACACGAGGGTGCCGAAGCGGCTGCGCAGCTCGTCGAGCTGGGTCGCGACGTCCTCGTCCGTGACCTCGATGGGGCTCACCGAGACGGTGAGGGAGTCGAGGTCGGGCAGCGTGATCTCGGGGCGCACGTCGACCTCGACGGTGACCTGCAGGTCGCCGGAGAAGTCCTTGGCGTCGGGCCAGGCGGTGATGTCGGCCTCGGGCCGTCCCAGCGGGCGCAGGTCGTTCGCCTGGATCGCCTCGCGGAAGAAGGCGTCGAGGCCCTCGTTGACGGCGTGCTCGAGCACGGCGGCACGGCCGACGCGCTGGTCGATGATGGGCGGCGGGACCTTGCCCTTGCGGAAGCCGGGGATCGACACGTCCTCTGCGATGTGGCTGTAGGCGTGGTCGATGCTCGGCCGCAGCTCCGCCGGCGGGACGGAGATCGCGAGCTTGACGCGGGTCGGGCTCAGCTTCTCGACGGTGGTGGTGACCATGGCGGCCTTGCGTTTCCTTCCGGGATGCGACGGGCATCCGTACGTGTCAGCGGGTCGGGGCGACAGGATTCGAACCTGCGGCCTCCCGCTCCCAAAGCGGGCGCTCTACCAAGCTGAGCTACGCCCCGCGATCCGTCAGCGGACTTCGGGACGCGGCCCGCTCGGCCCGCCATCGGCGGGGACCGCCGGGGTGCCGACGGCCGAACGGCCCGGTCGAGTCTAGGCCACGCCGGGAGCGCCCCACCCAGGCGGGCGGAGCCCGCCGGTCGCGGTCAGATGGAGGCGTCCGCCGACTCCGCGGTCGCGCCCTTCGCGGCGTCGTCCGTCGACACCTCGTCCGACGTTCCGGCCGCCGGGCCGGCGTCCTCCGCCGGAGCGAGGCGCGTGCCGGCCTCGATCGCGGCGGTCGAGCCCGCGACGCCCGCGAGCACCGCGAACACGCTCCAGCCGAGGCCCCACCGGGAGCGGCCGAAGAGCCGGTCGACCGAGAGGTCGCCGGGGCCGTCGTTCGTGAGGCCGGCGACGACCGCCGACAGCACGGCGTTGTACTCCCAGCCGCCGCCCGAGTTCCAGACGCCGTTCTTCAGGTGCACCTTGCGCACCGCGGTCACCATCGTGCCGATCAGGGCCGCGGCGGCGAACGGCGTCCCGGCGCCGAGCGCGATGCCGGCGCCCCCGAGGGTCTCGCTGAGGGCGGCCGCGCGCGCGTTCACCTTCGCGGGGTGCATCGACAGCGCGGTCATCATCTGCTCGGTGCCCTCGAGGCCGGGGCCGCCGAAGGCGCCGCGCAGCTTCTGCAGCCCGTGCCCCACGAAGAATCCGCCGACGACGAGGCGGACGATGAGCTTGCCGAGGTCCATGGGGAGCTCCTTCCGTACGCCACGACGGTAGGCAGGCTCCCTGACCGAATCCGGGGCGACGGATCCGCCGCTCAGGGGACGAGGGGCCGGACCTCCTCGGCGACGAAGCGGACGAAGCCCTCGGGATCCGGCTCCGTCGCCGTCGGCTGGAGCACGACCGTGTCGACGCCCGCGTCGACCCATCGGCCGACCGCGGCGGCGATGGTGGCCGCGTCGCCTGCCGCGCCGACGTCGGCCCCGTCCGGGAAGCGCCAGGCGGTGCGCTCGGCGGCGAACCGCTCCTCACCGCCGTCGCCGGTCGCCGCCATCATGTATGACACGACGCGGAAGGGATCGGTGCGGCCGGCCGCCGCCCGCCCGGCCTGGAACCGCTCGATCGCCCGCCTGGCCTGGTCGGGGGTCGTGCCGCCTGTGAGGAGCAGGCCGTCCGCCTTCGCGCCGGCGAGCTCGAGGGTCTTCGGGCCCTCCGCGCCGGCGAGCACGGGGACGGGCCGCTCCGGCGGCCAGTCGAGCGCGACGTCGGTGAGGCGCACGTAGCGGCCGTCGACCGTGACCCGCTCCCCCGCGAGCAGGGCCTTCAGCGCGTCGACGTACTCACCGAGCAGGGTGAGCGGCGAGCCGACGCGCGCGCCGATCCAGCCCATCCACTCGAGCACGCCGTGGCCCACGCCGAGGATCGCGCGGCCGGGGAAGAGCCGCTCGAGCACAGCCGCCTCCATCGCCGTCGTCGCGACGTTGCGCATCGGCACCGGCATGAGCCCGATCCCGACCTTGAGGCGCTCCGACCAGGCGAGCGCCGCGGTCATCGTCGCGACCGCGCTCGCCTTGAAGCAGTCCTCCCAGAGCCAGAGCTCCTCGAGCCCTGCGGCGTCGGCGGCGCGGACGACGCCGCGCAGCCGCTCCGGGGCGAACTGGGGCAGGAAGAGGGCGCCGACGGTGGTCATGGCGCCATCCTCGCCGATGGGGCGCGGCGCCGTCAGCGGCCGCCGCTGCGCCGGCCGAGGAGGCGGCCGGCCCGCCGGTCGAGCCCCCAGACCGTGACGCGGCGCATCGCCTCGATCACGATGCCGCGGCTCATCTTGCTGACCCCCTGCGCGCGCTCGACGAAGGTGATCGGCACCTCGCGGATGACGACGCGGGCGTCGTGCGCGCGGAGCGCGAGCTCCACCTGGAACACGTAGCCCTCGCCGCGGATCGTCGACAGCGAGAGCGCCCGCAGCGCGGTCGCCCGGTAGGCGCGGAAGCCCCCGGTGATGTCGTGCATGGGCACGCCGAGCATCGCGCGGGCGTAGCGGTTGCCGAGCACCGACAGCAGGCGCCGCCGGAAGGGCCAGTTCACGGTCCTGCCGCCCGGCATCCAGCGCGTGCCGAGCACGACGTCCGCCCCATCCGCGACGGCGGCGAGGAGGCGCTCGAGGTCCTCGGGGCGGTGGGAGCCGTCGGCGTCCATCTCGACGAGCACGTCGTAGCCGCGCTCCAGCCCCCAGGCGAACCCGGCGAGGTAGGCGGCTCCGAGGCCCTGCTTGCCGGGGCGGTGCAGCACGTGGACCCGCGGATCGCGCTCGGCGAAGCCGTCGGCGATCGCGCCGGTGCCGTCCGGGCTGTTGTCGTCGAGCACGAGCACGTCCACCGACGGCCGCACCTCGCCGAGCCGTGGCAGCAGGACGGGCAGCGACGCGGCCTCGTTGTAGGTCGGGACGCAGACGAGGGTGCGGAGCGCGTTCTCGGCCATTCAGTACCTCTCTCGGGGTGTCGTCGTCGCGTGCGGCGGAGGACCGTCCTCGTCCGGTGACGACCGTCGTGATGGGGTGGGGCGGCGGTTCAGCGACCCGCGACCGGGTGCAGGGGGCGGTCCCGCTCGGATGGCGTCGAGTCGGCGTCC
Source organism: Amnibacterium sp. (assembly GCA_051961935.1). Lineage (GTDB taxonomy): Bacteria > Actinomycetota > Actinomycetes > Actinomycetales > Microbacteriaceae > Amnibacterium. The sequence continues at coordinate 5,592 of JBQCCU010000135.1, forward strand.
GCGCTCGTCGTCACGGCGTCCAACCGTGGCACGCCCGCCGGCTCGGCCCGGGACGCGGGCAGCACGACCTCGAACACGGCCGGCCGTGCGCTGCGCAGCAGCACGTCGCCCCCGGCGGCGCGCGCGAGCCGGCGGGCGAGGGCGAGGCCGAGTCCCGCACCGGGACTGCCCTCCCCGCGCACGCCGGGCACGAACAGGTCGACCCCCTCTGGGACCGTGACGGGTGCGCCGTCGTTCTCGATCGTGACCGACACCGTCGTCCCGTCCGTGCGGGCGGCGACCGCGACCCGCGCCTCGGCGTGCCGCACGGCGTTGTCGACGAGGGGCGCGACGATCCGCTCGAGCAGCTCGGCCGGCACCGGCACGACGAGATCGGCGGGCTCCACGGACACGTCGACGGTCGCACCGGTCGCGGGGTGCCGGTCGACCACCGCCCGCAGGGCGGGGCCCACCTCCCCGACCGCATCCGCACCGGTCGCGCCCCTGGCGACGTCGAGCAGGGTGGTCATGGCGGTGGCCATGTCGATGGCGGCGGCCTCGATGCGGCCGAACCGGTCGCGCTCGCGGGCCCGGATGCCGGGCGTCGCGCGGCCGAGCTGCGCCTCGCCGCGGATCACCGTGAGCGGCGTGCGCAGCTCGTGCGCGAGCTCGGCGGTGAGCCGCTGCTCGGCGCGGATCGCCGCGCCGACGCGTTCCAGCAGCGAGTCGAGCACGGCCCCGAGACCGGTGATCTCGTCGCGGGCGGGGCCGAGCCCGAAGCGCCGGTCGAGCCGGTTCTCCGACCAGGCGGCGGCGGTGCGCGTCATGTCGGCGACCGGCGCGAGCGCGCGGCCGACGATCAGCCACGCGAGCAGCGAGGTGCCCGCGATCACGGCGACGCCGAGCACGACGCTCGCGGCGACGGTCTTGCCGAGGGCGGAGAAGTAGGGCTTCGCGTCCACCGCCACCACCGCGCGGCCGATGCGGTGGCCGTGGAAGACGATCGGTGCGGCGTCGAGCCGCCACTGCCCGCTCTCGGACACCGCGGTGCTCGAGGACACGGCGCGCTGCTGCACCGCGGCCCGGAGCGACGCGGGGATCGTGGGGCCGTCCGCCACCAGGCCGTCCTTGTCGAACACCCAGGTGAGGGTGTCGAAGACGGCGTCGTTCGCATCCGCGACCTCGGGGTGCCCGTGCTCGTCGGAGGTGGTCGCCAGCACGGCCGACAGCCGCGTGGAGAGGCTCGTCTGGATCTCCCGGTCGGTGGAGCGGTCGGCGACGATCACGACCAGGAAGACGAGCACCCCCATGCCGATGGTGCTCACCAGTGCCGTCGCGGCGACGATCCGTCGCCGGAAGGACGGCCGCACGGGGGCGGGTTCGGTCATCGCAGGGCGTAGCCGACGCCGCGGACGGTCTCGATCCGGCCGCCGGCGCCGATGTCCTGCAGGCGCTGCCGCAGCCGGCGCATGTAGGAGTCGAGCGTGTTCTCGTTCACCTGCGCACCGTACGGCCATGCGGAGGCGACCAGCTCGTGGCGGCGCAGCACCGTCCCCGGCCGGCCGAGCAGCGCGGCGAGGATGCGGAACTCGGTGGGCGTGAGCCGCGTCTCGCGGTCGGCGAAGCGGACGGAGAAGTGGCCGGGGTCGAGCCGGACCGCGTTCGCCGGCGGGGTGGGCTCCGGGGCGCGCCGGACGAGCGCGGCGACGCGGGCGAGCAGCTCCGGCACCGCGAACGGCTTCACCAGGTAGTCGTCGCC
>JBQCCU010000136.1:0-6074 GCA_051961935.1 Amnibacterium sp.
GAGCCGATTCCTGCCCTCACGAGCGCCGTTTGTGGGCGTAAAGCGGCACGGCTGCGCAGGGCGCGGCACCCGTATTGGGGGGAGCCCGCCGGGGGCGGCGCCCTGGTTCCCCCGGGCGGCCTGCCATAGCCTGCTGGCACCAGGCGGCCCGAACGGTATGCCCGGCCACGGACCCCGCATCGAGCCCTCGAGCGGGGTCCGCGTCCGTCGCCCGGTAGGTTCGGATGCCGTGGTGACGCGTATGAGCCGGTTGTTCCTCCGCACGCTCCGTGAGGACCCGGCCGACGCCGAGTTCCTGAGCCACAAGCTGCTCGTCCGCGCGGGCTACATCCGGCGCCAGGCGCCCGGCATCTTCGCGTGGCTGCCGCTCGGCCTCAAGGTCAAGGCGAAGGTCGAGGCCATCGTCCGCGAGGAGATGGAGGCCGCCGGCGCGCAGGAGGTGCACTTCCCCGCGCTGCTGCCGGCCGAGCCGTACCAGGTCACCGGCCGCTGGACCGACTACGGCGACGACATCTTCCGGCTGCAGGACCGCAAGGGCGGCGACTACCTGCTCGCGCCGACGCACGAGGAGGCGTTCGCGCTGCTCGTGAAGGACCTGTACTCGTCGTACAAGGACCTGCCGCTCACGATCTACCAGATCCAGGACAAGTACCGCGACGAACCGCGGCCGCGCGCCGGCCTGCTCCGAGGGCGCGAGTTCACGATGAAGGACGCGTACTCGTTCGACCTCGACGACGCGGGCCTGGACGTGTCCTACGACCTCCAGCGCGCCGCCTACGAGCGGATCTTCGCCCGGCTGGGGCTCGAGTACGCGATCGTCTCGGCCCACGCCGGCGCGATGGGCGGCTCCCGCAGCGAGGAGTTCCTGCACCCGACGCCCGTCGGGGACGACACGTTCGTGCGCTCGCCCGGCGGCTACGCGGCCAACGTCGAGGCCTTCCGCACGCTCGAGCCGGCGCCCCGCGATGCCACCGGTCTGCCGCCCGCGCTCGTGTTCGACTCGCCGGACACCCCCACGATCGCGACGCTCGTCGACCTCGTGAACGCACGGCACCCGCGCGACGACGGCCGCCCCTGGCACGCCGCCGACACGCTGAAGAACGTGGTGCTCGCCCTCACCCACGTCGGCGGACGGCGCGAGATCGTCGTCGTCGGTATCCCCGGCGACCGGGAGGCGGACCTCAAGCGTGCGGAGGCGGCGTTCTTCCCCGCCGCCGTCGAGGCGGCCACGGAGGAGGACTTCGCGGCGAACCCGGCCCTGGTCAAGGGCTACATCGGGCCCTGGTCGGCCGGCGGTCCAGCGCTCGGGGAGTCCTCGCCGAGCGGCATCCGCTACCTCGTGGACCCGCGCGTCGTCGACGGCACCGCGTGGGTGACCGGCGCGAACGAGCCGGAGCGCCACGTGCTCTCCCTCGTCGCCGGCCGCGACTTCGTCGCCGACGGCACCGCGGAGGTGGCCGAGGTGCGGGCCGGCGACCCCGCGCCCGACGGATCCGGTCCGGTCGAGCTCGCGCGGGGCACCGAGATCGGCCACGTCTTCGCCCTCGGCCGCAAGTACGCGGACGCCCTCGGCCTCAAGGTGCTCGACCCCAACGGCAAGCTCGTGACGGTGACGATGGGCTCCTACGGCATCGGCGTGACCCGCGACCTCGCCCTCGTCGCGGAGGCGAACTCGGACGAGAAGGGCCTGGTGTGGCCCCGCTCCATCGCACCGTTCGACGTGCACGTGGTGGCGACGGGCAAGGACGAGGCGGTGTTCGAGGAGGCCGAGCGGATCGGGCGGGAGCTCGAGCTGCGCGGTGCGGACGTGCTCGTCGACGACCGGCGCGTGTCGCCCGGCGTGAAGTTCGCGGACGCGGAGCTGATCGGCGTGCCGACCATCGTCGTCGTCGGCCGCGGCCTCGCCGACGGGGTCGTCGAGGTGCGCGACCGGGCGACCGGCGGCAGGGACGACGTGCCGGTCGACACGGTCGTGGACCGCGTCGCGGCGCTGCTCGAGCCGGGCGCCTAGCCCGGCAGCGGCTCAGGCGAGGCGGTCGGCGAGCGCGATCGTGGCGGTGTCGATCCGCTGCGGCTGCCCGTCGAACGCCCGCCTGCGCTCCTCCGACGCGGCGTAGCGCTCGTCGACGGCGCGGAACGCCTCGCGGTCGCCCGGGACGGACACCGCCCAGACGAACTCGTCGTTCTCGGGCACGGCGTAGGCGAAGTCGACGTGGAACCCGTGCAGCTCGCGGGCCGGCACGATCAGCTCGCGCCACCAGTCGATGAACGCGGGCAGCTCCCCGGGCACGATCCGGTACCGGCGCAGCTGCACCGTGCGTCCCTCGTCCACCGTCTCCGCCATCCGTGCCTCCGTTCCGCCCTCCGGGCGCTGCTACCGTAGTGGTCCCGGTGCGCGAAGCACCGTGCGTGGGCCAACTGGACAGTGGGAGGAATGGCGATGGAGATCGACCTCGCCGTGCTCCGGCTGATGGAGCGTGAACGGGAGATCCCGTTCGACGAGCTGATCCGCATCATCGAGGCCGCGATCCTCACCGCGTACCTGAAGCACACGGGTCAGCCCGAGCACGTGCCGCCGGGGACGCCGCGGCCGCGGGTGCGCATCGACCGCAAGACGGGGCGCGTCGTCGTGCTCGTGCCCGAGCTCGACGAGGACGGCGAGCAGATCGGCGAGTCCGAGGACGAGCCCCACGACTTCGGCCGCATCGCCGCGTTCGCCGCGAAGCAGGTCATCAACCAGCGCCTGCGCGACCTCGGCGACGAGCGGATCCTCGGCGAGTTCAAGGGGCGCGAGGGCGACATCGTCGCCGGCGTCATCCAGCAGGGGCCGAACCCCCGCATGGTGCACGTCGACCTCGGCAGCGTCGAGGCGATCCTCCCGCCCGAGGAGCAGGTGCCGGGGGAGACCTACCCGCACGGCGAGCGGATCCGCGTCTTCGTCACGAGCGTCTCGCGCGGCCCGAAGGGTCCGTCGATCACGGTCTCCCGCACGCATCCCTCGATCGTCCGCAAGCTGTTCGCGCTCGAGGTGCCCGAGATCGCGTCCGGCCTCGTCGAGATCACGGCGCTCGCCCGCGAGGCCGGTCACCGCTCGAAGGTCGCCGTCCGGGCGACGCAGCCGGGCGTGAACGCGAAGGGCGCCGCCATCGGCGAGCTCGGGCAGCGCGTCCGCGCCGTCTCGGCGGAGCTCGGCGGGGAGAAGATCGACATCGTCGACCACTCCGACGACCTCGCCACCTTCGTCGCCAACGCGCTCTCGCCCGCCCGGGTGACCTCCGCCTACGTGATCGACAGGAGCACGAAGGCGGTGCGGGCGCTCGTGCCCGACTACCAGCTGTCGCTCGCGATCGGCAAGGAGGGCCAGAACGCCCGCCTCGCCGCCAAGCTGACGGGCGCGAAGATCGACATCCAGCCCGACTCCATCCTCGACGGCGAGTAGCGGGCGAGCGTGGCGGAGCGGCGGGGGCACGTCGTCGTGATCGGCGACGCGCTCATCGACGAGATCCACGACGAGGCCGGCGTGCGGGACGTCGTCGGGGGAGCGGCGCTGAACGTCGCGGTGGGTCTCACCCGGCTCGGGGTGCCGACGACGCTGATCGCGATGGTGGCGGACGACGCCGACGGGGCCGCGGTCCGGGCGTTCCTCGCCCGGTTCGGCGTGCGGCTCGTCGCGACGCCGGCACCGCGCGGCACAGCGCGCGCGGTCGCGACGAAGGCCGGCGGGGAGGCCCGCTACACCTTCAACGACGCGGCGGTGCACCGGGCGATCGTCTTCGACGACGCGGCGAGGGCCGCGCTCGCGGCGGCGCCGCTCGTCGTGGTCAGCTGCTACCCGTTCGACAGCGACGAGCTGACGGATGCGCTGCTGGCGGCCGTCGAGGACCCGGCGGAGCGGCTCGTGGTCGACCCGAACCCGCGTCCGGCGCTGCTGACGGATCTGCCGGCGTTCGTCCGCAACCTCGACCGCACGGCCGCTGAGATGCGGCTGCTGAAGCTCGGGGACGAGGACGCGGCGCTCCTGTACGGCACGGGTCTCGAGGAGGCCGCGGAGCGGCTGCAGCGCGACGGCGCCCGCTCCGTGCTCGCCACGGCCGGTCGCCGCGGCGCCTTCCTCCTCACCCCGGAGGGCCGGATCGAGGCCGGCGTCGCCCGGCTGCCCGGTCCGATCGTCGACACCATCGGCGCGGGGGACGCGACCCTCGCCTCGCTCACCGACGCGCTGCTCCGTGCCGACCGCGACCACGGCGACGACGCGCTGTTCTGGGAGGCGGCGCTGCAGAACGCGATGATCGTGGCGGCCGCCACCTGCCGCTCCGAGGGCCCGCTGCTGCAGCTGCCCTGACCGCCCGCGGCAACGTTCGCCGCCGACGGAGGACTGCGTGAACCGCGGAGGATCGAACGGCCCGGCCAATCCTCCGTTGGCGACCGCATCCTCCGCTGCCGCCGGCCTGCTCACACCATCCCCGGAATGCCACCCGCGCCCCGCGTGTTGACCTCCTCGAGCAGGTCGGACTCGCATCCGCGGGTTGGACCGGTAGACTCCACTGTCGGCCGGTGACGATCCGGCCCTCTTCGCCCGGTGCGCATCCGCGCCCGGGCTCCCATCCCCCTTGAGGTGGAACAGGCACATGGACAAGCGATGAGCGACTCGAAATGAGCTCCGCACCGCACTAACGGCCTGCCTGTCTGGCAGGTCCAGACAGGAGAACTGTGGCGAAACCACGCGTCCACGAAATCGCATCCGATCTCGGCATCGACACGAAGCTCGCACTCGCGAAGCTGAAGGAGATGGGCGAGTTCGTGAAGGGCCCGTCCTCGAGCGTCGAGCCCCCCGTCGTCCGCAAGCTGAAGGCGAAGCTCGCGGCTGACGGCATCCCCACCGGCAACGGCGGCAGCGCCGCGCCCGCGACCCCGGGCCCGCGCCCCGTCGCGCTGGCCGGCACCCGCACCCCGGGTCGTCCGGGCCCGGTCCAGCCGGCGCCGCAGCGTCCGGCCGCGCCCGCCCCGGCGGCGCGTCCCGCGGCGCCCGCCCCGGAGGCGAGCCCCGCCCCGCAGCAGCAGCCCGCAGCCCAGGAGCCGCAGGCGGCGCCCGAGCGCCCGGCGGCCGAGACCCGGCCCGCGCCCGGCACCGACGGGCAGCGCCCGGCGGCCCCGCAGGCGCGCCCGAACGCCCCGACGCCGAACAGCGCGATCCCGCGTCCGCAGCCGCGCCCCGGCGCCCCGCGGCCGGGCAACAACCCGTTCGCGTCGAGCCAGGGCATGGGCCGCGCGCCCGTGCCGCGTCCCGGCAACAACCCGTTCGCCTCCAACCAGGGCATGCGCCCCGGCGGCACGAACGGCATCCCGCGTCCCGGCGCCCCGCGTCCGGGTGCGCCGCGTCCCGGCGCGCCCCGTCCGGGCGGTCCCGGCATGGGTCAGCGTCCGGCCGGCTTCGGTCAGCGCCCCGGCGGCTTCCAGCGCCCGGGTGGTGCCGGTGGAGCCGGTGCGCGTCCGGGGGGCGCCGGTGGTGGCTTCCAGCGTCCCGCCGGTGGCTTCAGCGGCCCGCGTCCGGGCGGTGGCGGCCGTGGCCGCGGCCCCGGTGGCGGCACCGCGGGTGCGTTCGGCAAGGGCGGCGGCAAGTCCCGCCAGCGCAAGTCGAAGCGGACGAAGCGCGCCGAGTTCGAGATGCGGACGGCGCCGACCCTCGGCGGCGTCAGCGTCCCGCGCGGCGACGGCAGCACGGTCATCCGGCTGCGCCGCGGCGCCTCCATCACGGACTTCGCCGACAAGATCGACGCGAGCCCCGGCAACCTCGTCACGGTGCTGTTCCACCTCGGTGAGATGGCGACCGCGACGGAGTCGCTCGACGAGGCCACCTTCCAGGTGCTCGGCGAGGAGCTCGGGTACCGGATCGAGATGGTCTCGCCCGAGGACGAGGACCGCGAGCTGCTCGAGGGCTTCGACATCGAGTTCGAGTACGACGAGGACGACGAGGATCTCGAGATCCGGCCCCCGGTGGTCACCGTCATGGGTCACGTCGACCACGGCAAGACGAAGCTGCTCGACTCCATCCGGAACGCGAACGTCGTCGCCGG
>JBQCCU010000137.1:0-2178 GCA_051961935.1 Amnibacterium sp.
CCTCACCGCGGTCATCTCGGTGAAGCTGGGCGAGCCGCAGTTCGAGGGCCAGACGAAGACGAAGCTCGGCAACACCGAGGCGAAGACCTTCGTGCAGCGCATCGTCGGCACGCAGCTCGCGGACTGGTTCGACAGCCACCCCCTGCAGGCCAAGGACATCGTCCGCAAGGCGCAGCAGGCGGCGACCGCCCGCATGGCGGCCCGCAAGGCGCGCGACGCGACCAGGCGCAAGGGCGTGCTCGAGAGCGCGTCCATGCCGGGCAAGCTGAAGGACTGCCAGACCCGGGACGCGTCGAAGGCGGAGATCTTCCTCGTGGAGGGCGACTCCGCCGGCGGTTCGGCCGTGCGCGGCCGCAACCCGGAGACCCAGGCGATCCTCGCGCTGCGCGGCAAGATCCTCAACGTTGAGAAGGCCAGGCTCGACCGGGCCCTCGCCAACCAGGAGATCCAGGCGATGATCACCGCCTTCGGCTGCGGCATCGGCGACGACTTCGTCGCCGAGAAGGCCAGGTACCACAAGATCGTGCTCATGGCCGACGCCGACGTCGACGGCCAGCACATCACCACGCTGCTTCTCACGCTCGTGTTCCGCTTCATGCGGCCGCTGATCGAGCTCGGCTACGTGTACCTCGCGCAGCCGCCGCTGTACCGCCTGAAGTGGAGCAACTCGCACCACGAGTACGTCTACAGCGACCGGGAGCGCGACGCGGTGCTCGCGGACGGGCTCGCGCAGGGCAAGCGCATCCCGAAGGAGAACGGGATCCAGCGCTACAAGGGCCTCGGCGAGATGGACTACTCCGAGCTGTGGGACACCACCATGAACCCGGAGACGCGCACGCTGCTCCAGGTGACCCTCGAGGACGCGGCGGCCGCGGACGAGATCTTCGCCACCCTCATGGGCGAGGACGTCGAGTCGCGCCGCACCTTCATCCAGAAGAACGCGAAGGACGTGCGCTTCCTCGACATCTGAGGCCGCGGTCGCGACCAGCGACCGCCGCCTCGGGACCGCGGGCCGCCGCTCCGACGGCCGGCGATCCGACCCCGTTCTCCCGCGACCACCGTCGGTAAGTAAGGAACCCCATGCCCGACCGGATCGAACAGGTCGACCTGCAGCTCGAGATGCAGCGGTCCTACCTCGACTACGCGATGAGCGTCATCGTGCAGCGGGCGCTGCCCGAGGTGCGCGACGGCCTGAAGCCCGTGCACCGTCGCGTGATCTACGCGATGTACGACGGGGGCTACCGGCCGGACCGCGCCTTCAGCAAGTGCGCCCGCGTGGTCGGCGACGTGATGGCCCAGTTCCACCCGCACGGCGACAGCGCGATCTACGACACCCTCGTGCGGCTCGTGCAGGACTGGAGCCTGCGCTACCCGCTCGCGCTCGGTCAGGGCAACTTCGGTTCCCCGGGGAACGACCCGGCGGCCGCGCCGCGGTACACCGAGACCAAGATGGCCCCGCTCGCCCTCGAGATGGTGCGGGACATCGAAGAGGACACGGTCGACTTCCAGGACAACTACGACGGCCGCACCCAGGAGCCCGTCGTCCTGCCGAGCCGGTTCCCGAACCTGCTCGTGAACGGATCGGCCGGCATCGCGGTCGGCATGGCCACGAACATCCCGCCGCACAACCTCCGCGAGGTCGCGGCCGGCGCGCAGTGGGCGCTCGAGCACCCCGACGCGACCCGCGAGGAGCTGCTCGCGGCCCTGATGGAGCGGATCAAGGGACCGGACTTCCCGACCGCCGCGCAGATCCTCGGCACCAAGGGCATCCAGGACGCGTACCGCACCGGCCGCGGCTCCATCACCATGCGAGCGGTCGTGAACGTGGAGGAGATCCACGGGCGCACCTGCCTCGTCGTGACCGAGCTGCCCTACCAGGTGAACCCCGACAACCTCGCGATCAAGATCGCCGAGCTCGTCAACGACGGCCGCATCGGCGGCATCGCCGACATCCGCGACGAGACGTCCGGCCGCACCGGCCAGCGCCTCGTCATCGTGCTGAAGCGCGATGCGGTCCCGAAGGTCGTGCTGAACAACCTGTACAAGCACACCCAGCTGCAGGAGAACTTCGGCGCCAACATGCTGGCGATCGTCGACGGCGTGCCCCGCACGCTGCCGCTGGACGGGTTCATCAGCCACTGGATCGAGCACCAGATCGAGGTGGTCGTCCGGCGCACG
>JBQCCU010000138.1:0-5191 GCA_051961935.1 Amnibacterium sp.
CGCTCCAGCTCGGCGAGCGAGCCGTAGACGTCGACCCGCGGATGGGCCGGGTCGTCGCTCACCCAGACCGGGATGGGGCTGCCCCAGTACCGGTTCCGGCTGATCGACCAGTCGCGCGCGCCCGCGAGCCACTTGCCGAACTGGCCGTCCTTCACGTTCTCCGGAACCCAGGTGATCCGCTGGTTCAGCTCCGACATCCGGTCGCGGAACTCGGTGACGCGGACGAACCAGCTCGTCACGGCCTTGTAGATGAGCGGGCGGCGGCAGCGCCAGCAGTGCGGGTACGGGTGCTCGTAGGACTGCTCGCGAAGCAGCCGGCCCTTCGCCTTCAGGGCCCGGATGATCGCCCGGTTCGCCTCGAACACCTGCACGCCCGCGATCGCGGGCAGGTCGGTCTCGGCGAACATCGGCAGGAACCGCCCGCCCGCGTCGACCGACGTGATCGTCGGGATGCCGGCGGCGGCGCAGACGAGCTGGTCGTCCTCGCCGTACGCGGGGGCCTGGTGGACCAGGCCGGTGCCCTCCTCGGTGGAGACGTACTCGGCGGCGACGACGCGCCAGGCGTGCTCCATCCCCCAGGCGGCGTCGGCGTAGAAGTCCCAGAGCCGGTCGTACTGCACGCCGTCGAGGTCGCGGCCGAGGACCGTCCGCGAGACGGCGGCGCGCGCCTCGTCGGCGGAGGCGTAGCCGAGCTCCTTCGCGTAGTCGCCGACGCGCGCGGAGGCGATGAGGTACTCGCCGCCCAGCACTGGGCCCACGCCGGCCGGTTCCGACGCGTCGCGAAGCGACGTGGCGGCCGAGCCGGTGGGGACCGCGGCGGACGTCACGGACCCCGTCGAGTCGGGCGCCTCGGAGTCGGGGCTGCCGGCGGGGCCGCTCGGCACGACCGCGTACTCGATCTCCGGCCCGACCGCGAGCGCGGCGTTCGTCGGGAGCGTCCACGGGGTGGTCGTCCAGGCGAGCGCCCGCACCCCGGTGAGCCCGAGCACCTCGGCCTTCTCGCCGACGAGCGGGAAGGTGACGGTGACGGAGGGGTCCTGCCGCCGCTTGTAGACGTCGTCGTCCATCCGCAGCTCGTGGTTCGACAGCGGCGTCTCGTCGTTCCAGCAGTACGGGAGCACCCGCACGCCCTCGTAGGCGAGCCCCTGGTCGTGCAGGCGCTTGAACGCCCAGAGGACGCTCTCCATGTAGGCGGGATCGAGCGTCTTGTAGTCGTCGTCGAAGTCCACCCAGCGCGCCTGCCGGGTCACGTAGTCGCGCCACTCGCGGGTGTACCGGAGGACGGATGCGCGCGCCTCGGCGTTGAACGCGCCGACGCCCATCGACTCGATCTCGTCCTTGGTGGTGATGCCGAGCTGGCGCATCGCCTCGAGCTCGGCGGGCAGCCCGTGCGTGTCCCAGCCGAACCGGCGCTGCACCTGCTTGCCGCGCATGGTCTGGTAGCGCGGGAAGGCGTCCTTCGCGTACCCGGTGAGGAGGTGCCCGTAGTGCGGCAGCCCGTTCGCGAACGGCGGGCCGTCGTAGAACACCCACTCTGGCGCGCCCTCGCGCTGGTCGATGGAGGCCTGGAAGGTGCCGTCGGCCGCCCAGAACGCGAGGATCTCACGCTCGACGTCCGGGAAGCGCGGGCTGGGGCTGACGGACTCGCCGCCGTCCTTCGGGTACACCATTCGTCCTCCGTGCTCGTCCAGCACGGGGACGCCGTTCCCGACGCGGTACCACCCCGCTTGACCCCGCACGACGTGCGATGCCCACTCGTTCCCGGCGATGACGGGCCGCCCCGTCCGGTTCTACTTGCTGCTCGCGCGGCGTTCTTCCGGAGACTCCCCGGTGATGGCCGGATCGATGTCGTTGACCGGGATTCTAGGCCAGCCCGCTCCGCGGCGGGACCTCCTGCCGACCAGGTGCGCGCACATTCGCGCACCACGGGCCCGAGTGCTCGAATTCGGGAGCACCGGATGCCGAGCCGCGGGGACGGTGCCGCCATATGCGCGCACCAGCGCCCCGGGTGTGCGCAGATGGCAGCAGCGGCGCAGAGCTGCGCTCAGCCCTGACGCTGCGCCACGAGCTGGACGAGGTTGCCGCACGTGTCGTCGAGCACCGCGGTGACGACGGGTCCCGCCGGCGTCGGCTCCTGCGCGAACCGCACGCCGAGGCCGCGCAGCCGCTCGTACTCCCTCTGCACGTCGGCCACCGCGAAGGACGCGGCCGGGATGCCGTCGCCCGACAGCGCCCGCTTGAACGGCTTCGCGGCCGGATGCGCGTCCGGCTCGAGCAGCAGCTCCGGGCCGTCCGGCTCCTCCGGCGAGACGACGGTCAGCCACCGGTACTCACCGAGCGGCACGTCGGCCTTCGGCCGGAACCCCAGCACCTCCGTGTAGAAGCGGAGCGCCTTCTCCTGGTCGTCGACGAGCACGCTCGTCAGGTGGATCCGCATGCCGCCATCGTCCTCCGAGCGGCGGCGGACGGCCAGCGCTCAAGCCGTCCGGATGCGCGCCGCCACGACCACGAGCGAGGCGACGGCCAGCACCGCGAGCCCGAGCAGCAGCAGCGCCGCCGGCGCGACGGCGGTCAGCGCGGCGAGGGCCACCGGGAAGACGAAGCCGATGTAGGTGACCGAGTAGTAGACGGCCGTGACACCGCCGAGGTCCTCCGGCCGCGCCATCCGCTGCACCTCGGTGAGCCCGGAGACGAGCGAGAGGCCGTAGGCGCAGCCGAGCAGCGCGGCGATCAGCACCCCGAGCGCCGGGGCCTGCAGCACCGCCTCGAGTGCGACGAGCAGCACGCCGACCACCACGAGCAGCAGACCGACGACCAGCTGGCGGCCGCCGGTCGCCGCCCCGATCCGGACCGCGAACGGCTGGATCGCCGCCCCGCACGCGAGGGCGACGACGGCGAGCAGCGTCGCGTAGAGCACCGCACCGCCCCCGATCCGCGCCGCCACGAGCGCGGGCGTGACGGCGAACGCGAGGCCGGCGCAGCCGAACACCCAGGGTGCGCCGGGCACGACCACGCCGAGGAACCGTCCACGGACATCTCGCGGCACACCGAGGTCGGCGAGCAGCCACCCGCGGACGCGGCCGTCCGGCACCCGCGTCTCGCGGGCGGCGGCGAGCGGCACGGCCGCCGCGATCGTGAGCACGACGTGCACGACGTACGGCAGCACGGTCGGCGCCGGCGCGAGCTGCGCGAGCAGGCCGGAGACCGCGGGCCCGAGTCCGAAGCCGGCGGTCAGTGTCAGGGACGCCCGCCGCGCGGCCACCGACGGCGGCGCATCCGCCGAGAGCTCCTTGATCCAGCTGCTGCCGACCACCATGGCGATCGCGACGCTCACGCCCGAGACGAGCCGGCCGAGCCCCAGCACCGGCACGGAGGCGGCACCGAGCGCGAGCACCACCGAGGCCACGCAGCCGAGCACGACGCCGGTGAGCAGCAGCGGGCGTCGCCCGTACCGGTCCGACAGCGGCCCGGCGACGAGGAAGCCCGGGATGATGCCGAGGATGTAGAGCGCGAAGAGCAGGTCCACCTCGACCGGTGTGTAGCCCTCGCGGGCTCGGTACAGCAGCAGCAGCACGCTGAAGTGGTTGCCCCCGTAGGCCAGCGCGAGGATCGCGGGGGCGACCCGCAGCCACGCCCGACGCCCCACGGCCGGACACGCTACCCGCCGATGCGCCGCCGGCCGCGGCGGGGGCGCCCGGTAGGCTGGCGGGGACCCTGAGGGGCCTCAACGTAAGGCACCAGCCGGACCTCCGGCGGACGCGGTGCCGCACATATCGATGGAGCAGTCATGACGACGAGCACGCCCGCACCCCGGGTGCCGGAGAAGCCCGCCCTCGAAGGCCTCGAGGAGAAGTGGTCGGCCGAGTGGGAGCGCTCCGGTGTCCACCACTGGCCGGGTTCGGCGGACGGCCGCGAGGGCGTCTACTCCATCGACACGCCGCCGCCGACCGTCTCCGGGTCGCTGCACATCGGCCACGCCTTCTCCTTCACGCACACGGACCTGCTCGCGCGGTTCCACCGGATGCGCGGCAAGCGCGTCTTCTACCCGATGGGCTGGGACGACAACGGCCTGCCGACCGAGCGCCGCGTGCAGAACTACTACGGCGTGCGGTGCGACCCCTCGCTCCCCTACGACCCCGACTTCGAGCCGCCCGCCGAGGGCACGGCGAAGTCGACGAAGGCCGCCGACCAGCGGCCGATCTCCCGCCGCAACTTCATCGAGCTGTGCGAGCGGCTGACGGAGGAGGACGAGCAGCAGTTCGAGGCGCTGTTCCGGCGACTCGGCCTGTCCGTCGACTGGCGCCAGACCTACCGCACGATCGGCGACGACGCCCGCGCGATCTCGCAGGCCGCGTTCCTCGACAACCTCGAGCGCGGCCAGGCGTACCAGGCCCAGGCGCCGAGCCTGTGGGACGTGACCTTCCGCACCGCGGTGGCCCAGGCCGAGCTCGAGGACCGCGAGCAGCCCGGCGCGTACCACACCATCGCGTTCCGGGGGCGGGCCGGCGACGTCGTCATCGAGTCGACACGACCCGAGCTGCTGCCCGCGTGCGTGGCGCTCGTGACGCATCCGGACGACGACCGCTACCGCGACCTGGTCGGCTCCACGGTGCGCTCCCCGCTCTTCGACGTCGAGGTGCCCGTGGTCGCCCACCACCTCGCGCAGCCGGACAAGGGCACCGGCATCGCCATGATCTGCACCTTCGGCGACCTGACGGACGTCGTGTGGTGGCGCGAGCTCGACCTGCCCACCCGCACGGTCATCGGGTTCGACGGCCGGTTCGTCGCCGAGGCGCCGGAGGCGATCGCCTCCGAGCGCGGCCGAGCCGCGTACGGCGAGGTCGCCGGCAAGACGGTCTTCAGCGCTCGCGCGGCGGTGGTGGAACTGCTCCGCGCCGCCGGCGCCCTGCTCGGCGACCCGCGGCCGATCACGCATCCGGTGAAGTTCTTCGAGAAGGGCGACCGCCCGCTGGAGATCGTGCCGACCCGCCAGTGGTACCTGGTCAACGGCGCGCGGGACGAGGGCCTGCGCGAGCGGCTGCTCGAGCGCGGCCGCGAGCTGCGGTTCGTGCCCGAGTTCATGCGGGTGCGGTACGAGAACTGGGTCAGCGGCCTGAACGGCGACTGGCTGATCTCGCGCCAGCGGTTCTTCGGCGTGCCCCTGCCCGTCTGGTACCGCGTGGACGAGGAC
>JBQCCU010000139.1:0-4352 GCA_051961935.1 Amnibacterium sp.
GGCGCGACGGCCGGCGCCGGAACCGCGGGCGCCTGCGCGGCCGGTGCCGCGACGGTCGGCGCGGCGACGGCCGGAGACGCGACGGCCGGAGACGGGGCAGCGACCGCGGGCGACGGGGACGGAGGCGCGACCGCGGGCGACGGAGCGGCGACCGCGGGCGACGGCGGGGCCACGGGTGGCGCGACGGCCGGCGAGGGCGGCGGGACCGCGGGCACCGCCGCGGCCGGCGGGGCGACCCGCGCGGCGGGCTGGACCGTCGACGGCTCGGGCGGCCGGACCTCGGCCGCGGGCCGGGCAGGCGCGGGCCGTGGGGGCACCTGGGCGGTGCGCTGCGCGGGGGCGACGTCGCCGGTGTCGACGCCGACGCGGCGCTCGAGCCGCTCGAGCCGGGCGATGGCGCCGCCGTCGGCGGCTCCTGCGGCCGGGACGAGCATCCTGGCGATCATCAGCTCGAGGTGCAGCCGCGGCGAGGTGGCGCCGACCATCTCGTCGAGCGCGTCGCTGACGGTGTCCGCGGCGCGGGAGATCTCCGCCGTGCCGAACCGCTGCGCCTGCACGAGCAGGGCGGCGATCTGGTCGGCCGGCGTGCCGCGGAGCACGGCCGCGGCGCCCTCGCCGGTGGCGGCGACGACGATGAGGTCGCGGAACCGCTCGAGGAGGTCCTCGACGAAGCGGCGCGGGTCCTGCCCCGTCTGCACGATGCGGTCCACCGCGGCGAACGCGCCGGCCGCGTCGCGCTCGGCGACCGCGGTGACGACCTCGTCGATGAGCGAGCTGCTGGTGAAGCCGAGCAGGGCGGTCGCCCGCTCGTACGCGACCGTCGACCCCTCCGATCCGGCGATCAGCTGGTCGAGCAGGGAGAGCGTGTCGCGGACGGAGCCGCCCCCGGCCTTCACGACGAGCGGCAGCACGCCGGGCTCGACGGCGACGCCCTCGGACTCGCAGAGCTCGCCCACGTACTCGAGCATCTGGGCCGGGGCGACGAGCCGGAACGGGTAGTGGTGCGTGCGGGACCGGATGGTGCCGATCACCTTCTCCGGCTCCGTGGTGGCGAAGACGAACTTCACGTGCTCCGGCGGCTCCTCGACGATCTTGAGGAGCGCGTTGAACCCCTGCGAGGTGACCATGTGGGCCTCGTCGAGGATGAAGATCTTGAACCGGTCGCGGGCCGGCGCGAAGACCGCCCGCTCGCGCAGGTCGCGGGCGTCGTCGACGCCGTTGTGGCTGGCCGCATCGATCTCGACCACATCGAGCGACCCGCCGCCGCCGCGGCCGAGCTCGAGGCAGCTGGGGCAGACGCCGCAGGGGGTGTCGGTGGGGCCCTCGGCGCAGTTGAGGCAGCGCGCGAGGATGCGGGCGGACGTGGTCTTGCCGCACCCGCGGGGGCCGCTGAAGAGGTACGCGTGGTTGACGCGGTCGGTGCGCAGCGCGGTGCGGAGCGGCTCCGTCACGTGGGACTGGCCGATGAGCTCCGCGAACGTCTCCGGCCGGTAGCGGCGGTAGAGGGCGGTGACCATCCCAGAAGGGTACGTGCGGGGGAGGACATCGCCTGGCGCGTCGGCGAGGTCTGTGGAGACCGCGTCGCGCGTCGCCTGCATCCGGGCGACTTCCGACGATCCGGGCGCCTAAAGACGCCCGGGTTGTCGCATCCGGCCCGTCTTCGAGGCGTCGGCGCGCAAAAAAGAAAGGACCCCCCGCGCACCCGCCAGAGCCCGGTTGCCCTTGCTGCGTTTCCGCCCTGGGGGAGTTGGCCTGGATGGCGCCACGCGGGGAGCCGGCGTCCAGTGTACGAGGGATGCGGGGGCCGGTGGCGACGGCGGGCCGGATCCGCGAGGCCCGAGCGGCCGGTAGGATGCTCTGGCTCCGCTTCTGCGGGGCGCCGGAGGATTCGCCTAGTGGCCTATGGCGCACGCTTGGAAAGCGTGTTGGGTGAAAGCCCTCGGGGGTTCGAATCCCCCATCCTCCGCCAGGTGTACCTCGTCCCATCCGCGTGGCTCCGGAGCGCTCCCGCTCCGCGGAGCGGGATCGGGGCTGCTGCAGGTCGGGTCGACTCCTGATCCGTGGATGACTGCGTTCACTGCGGGGAGGATCGCAGTCACCGTGGGCCCGAGGCCTCGGGGGCGTCCCCCGCACTCCGATGGGGGTGCCACCGCCAGGCGTACACGACGATGAAGAGGGTGCATGCGATCTCCACGCCGCTGAAGAAGGCGTAGGAGATCGTCGGCCCCGACCCTACCACCAATGACCCGATCTGGACCAGGGTCATGAGGGCGCCCGCGATGATGTTCGCCCAGCGACTGGCAGCGCGCGGGAGGAAGCTGGACAGCAGC
Organism: Amnibacterium sp.; assembly: GCA_051961935.1. GTDB lineage: Bacteria > Actinomycetota > Actinomycetes > Actinomycetales > Microbacteriaceae > Amnibacterium. Next base: position 2,331 of record JBQCCU010000139.1, read on the forward strand.
ACCATCGCAATGGGGATCTCCATCAGGAGCCCGGCGGCGAGCAGGAAGCCCTGCGTGAACCGCACCCCCTCGACCGTGCCAGTGAGGTACTGCTTGAGCGTGGTGGCGTCCATGAGCCCCAACAGGTCGCAGTACAGGTAGTTCAGGACCGCGAACACCCACAGCAGCGAGAGCCTCCCACCCCCGTTCCGGCGGGCATCCTTCTCGATCCGGTGGATGGCGCCGGCCTGCTCGGGGGCGTTCACGGCGCTCATACGGACTCCTTCGACAGGGCACCTGGGAAAGGTGATCCTCAGGCTCGAATTGCAGGCAGAGACCACACAGGGCCCAAAGTCCCCGCGCGACGCCCGGCGCTTCCGGCCTCGGCAAGGTACTTCGCCCCTTGGCGCGGGCGCGACAGCGCCGGACTGTTCTGGCCGCGGCTCCGCGCTGCGGATCGGAGGTATCGGGACGGTGGATCTGCAACCGGCACGAAGGAGTCGCGGGAAGCGGACGGAGCGGACCGGCAGCAACGCTCTCGACGTCCGGCGGTCGCCGTCCGAACCGGCGGGATCCGCCACGGCGATCAGGCCCCCCGCCCAGCGACCGATGAGCCACCGGGGACGGTGGCGTGAGGTGCCTGCCCTCACGGCGGCAGGAGCCGCGGGGTTCTGGGTCGCAAACCTCGCGATCTCGCTGACGCCCATCGCGGCCGAGTACCGCGCCGCGCTCTCGATCCCCTACGGGCCGATGCTGCTCGAGGCGCTCCTCGGCGGCCTCGTCATCGGAGCCTGCGTCAGCGTCGCCCTGCTCCTCTTCGAGAAGGTGCCGACCGAGCACCCCGTCACGAAGTCCACCCTGCTCAGCCTGGTCGCGCTGATCCTTGTGACGCTGCTCGTCGAGGTGCCGGCGAAGTTCGGCGCCGCCTCGACCGACCCCGTGCGCTACTTCCTCATCGGCACCGGAATCAACGTGGTGAGGATCGCCGCGCTCGGCGCGGTCGTCGGCTTCCTCCACGGCCGGCTCAGCGACCGAGCGAAGGGGTGACATCCATGTCGGCAGGAACGAGGACCCGGAGGAGACAGGCGGCAGGTCCGGGCGACCGCCTCTCCGGCGGACGCGGGCCCGAGTCCTCCTCGAGCACGGGCACTTCGCCGCTCAAGGTCGCCCGGATCGCCGGCGCCCTGTACCTCGCCTTCATCCTGGCCTCCGTGCTCGCGAGCCTGGTGGGGCACATCGGCCTGAGTGACGCCGGGTCGCTCTATCGCACCATCACGACGGGCGGGCCGATGTTCCGGCTCGGCTTCGTCAGCGCCCTCGCCTCCGGGCTGATCTATCTCCTCGCCGCATGGACCCTCTACATCCTCCTGCGGCCGGTCGATCGGCAGCTGGCATTGCTCTTTCTGCTGCTCAACGCCCTCGGGGTGGCCGTGCAGAGCGCCAGCATGCTGCCACTGATCCAGGTGCTGCTCCAGGGAGACAGCGCCAGCCACCTCCAGGCCTTCTCCCCCGCGCAGCTGGCAGGTCTGGGCTACTTGTCCATCGGCGTCTACAAGCTCGGCTTCGTCACGGCCCAGCTGTTCTTCAGCGCCTGGCTGGTTCCGCTGGGGTACCTGATCTACCGGTCCGCCCTTCTCCCGCGATCGCTCGGCGTCCTGCTCATCCTCGACGGGTTCGCGGACCTCGTCTGGTTCCTGCAAGGCGTACTGCTGCCCGCGTATCCCGCGATCAGCTACCCCGCGTGGGCGCTCAGCTTCATCGCCGAGGCCGGACTCGCCCTCTGGCTGCTCATCAAGGGGGTGAAGGTCGGCGGCCCCCCCTGATCCGACGGCATGAGGGCGTCGCTTCCAGCCTCCTTCGCCCGAAGCAGGTTCCGCGGGGCCACGCGAAGGCCGTAGCAGGACGGGACCAGCAGTGAACGCTCACCTGCGCCGCGGATACTGCGGTCGTGCACCAGGCGACCGCGCACCCCGTGGGGGCCGCGGCGGCCCAGTGGGGCGCGTTCGCCGTGCGTCGTCTGCACCGCAGCGGCGTCCTGCCCCA
>JBQCCU010000140.1:0-3183 GCA_051961935.1 Amnibacterium sp.
CGTGTTCCCGGACCTCAACACCGGCAACAACACGTACAAGGCCGTGCAGCGCTCCTCGAACGCCCTCGCGATCGGGCCGGTGCTGCAGGGGCTCAACAAGCCGATCAACGACCTGTCCCGCGGCGCGCTCGTCCGGGACATCGTGAACACGATCGCCATCACGGCGATCCAGGCCCAGTCGCGGCCTCCCGCCGGGGAGACCGCGCCCGGGCGGAAGGAGCAGCCGTGACCGTCTTCGTGCTGAACGCCGGATCCTCGTCGCTGAAGTACCAGCTCGTCGACCCCGACAGCGGCGACGTGCACGTCGCGGGCCTCGTCGAGCGGGTCGGCGAGGCCGGCAGCGACGTGCCCGACTACGAGACCGCGGTGCGGCGCGCCCTCGACGCCATCGACGGCGAGCCCGCGCCGACGGCCTGCGGCCACCGCGTCGTGCACGGCGGCGAGCGCTTCGACGCCGCCACCGTGATCGACGACGAGGTGGAGCACGCCATCGAGCAGCTCGCCGCCCTGGCGCCGCTGCACAACCCGGCGAGCCTCGAGGGCATCCGCGCCGCCCGCGCGGTGCTGCCCGACATCCCCCACGTCGCCGTGTTCGACACCGCCTTCCACCGGACCATCCCGCCGGCCGCCTACACGTACGCGATCGACCGGGACCTGGCGGCGGAGTACGGGGTGCGGCGGTACGGCTTCCACGGCACGAGCCACCAGTACGTCTCGCGGGCGGCCGCGGAGTTCCTCGGCATCCCGCTCGAGCGCTCCCGGATCATCGTGCTGCACCTCGGCAACGGCGCCTCCGCGTGCGCCGTCGACGGTGGCCGGTCCGTGGAGACGTCGATGGGGATGACGCCGCTCGAGGGGCTCGTGATGGGCACCCGCTCCGGCGACATCGACCCCGCGGCCCTGTTCCACCTGCACCGCCGGGCGGACCTCGGGTTCGGCGAGCTCGAGGAGCTCCTCAACCGCGACAGCGGGCTGAAGGGGCTCACCGGCAAGGGCGACATGCGCGACGTGCAGGCCGCGGCCGCGGACGGGGACGAGCCCGCGGAGGCGGCGCTCGCCGTGTACCGGCACCGCATCCGCAAGTACATCGGCGCCTACATCGCCGTGCTCGGCGGCCTCGACGCGCTCGTGTTCACCGCCGGCGTCGGCGAGAACAACTCGCTGCTGCGGCGCCGCACGCTCGACGGGCTCGCCCACCTCGGCATCCGCGTCGATCCCGACCGGAACGAGGTCGTCTCCAAGGCGGCCAGGCGCATCTCCCCCGACGACGCGCCCGTGGCGGTGCTCGTCGTGCCCACCGACGAGGAGCTCGAGATCGCGCGGCAGACGGCCGCGGCCGTCTGAGGGGGCGGTTCTCGGCAGCCCCGCTCGACGGCCCCGGAGTGGCCGTCGAGGCGCGGGAACCCTCCGGGCCCTAGCATCCTCTGGTGTCCGAAACGCGAACAGCGGGTGACGGGTGACCGCCGCCACCATCGCCCTGATCGTCCTCGTCGTCGCGCTCGCGCTGGTCTTCGACTTCACGAACGGGTTCCACGACACGGCGAACGCGATGGCGACGCCGATCGCCACGGGCGCGATGCGGCCGAAGGTCGCGGTCGCCATCGCCGCCGTGCTGAACCTGGTCGGCGCGTTCCTGTCGACCGAGGTGGCGAAGACGATCTCCGGCGGCCTCATCAAGGAGGGGCCGGGAGGCGTCGCGATCGGGCCCGCCATCGTGTTCGCCGGGCTCATCGGGGCGATCGTCTGGAACATCGGCACCTGGTACCTCGGGCTCCCGTCCTCCTCCAGCCACGCGCTGTTCGGCGGGCTGATCGGCGCCTCGATCGTCGGGGCCGGGGTCGGCGCGATCGACTACGGGGTGCTGCTCGGCAAGGTGATCATCCCGGCGGTGCTCGCCCCCTTCACGGCCGGCGTGGTGGCGTTCCTCACGACACGCATCGCCTACGCGATCACCCGACGTCACGACGGCCGTCCCGACGGGCGACGCGTGTTCCGGGTCGGCCAGCTGTTCTCGTCCTCCTTCGTCGCGCTCGCGCACGGGACCAGCGACGCGCAGAAGACCATGGGCGTCATCACCCTGACCCTGATCAGCGCCGGCCTGCAGCCCTCGGGCAGCGGCCCCGCGATCTGGGTGATCCTCGCCTGCGCCACCGCGATCGGCGTCGGAACCTACGCCGGCGGGTGGCGGATCATCCGCACCCTCGGCACCGGCCTCACGGCCGTGAAGCCCGCCCAGGGCTTCTCCTCCGAGGTGAGCACCGCCTCCGCGATCCTCGCGTCGAGCGCCTTCGGCTTCGCCCTCTCCACCACCCACGTCGCGTCCGGCTCGGTGATCGGCTCCGGGCTCGGGCGGCGCGGCTCCAGCGTGCGCTGGGGCACCGCCCGCCGCATCGTCACCGGGTGGGTGCTGACCCTCCCGGCCGCGGCCGTGGTCGGCGCGATCGCGGCGCTCGTCGCGGCGCTCGGCCCGATCGGGATCGGCGTGGACGCCGTGCTCGGCATCGGCTTCATGGTGGCGGTGTTCCTCCGCGCCCGTCCCGAGCGGATCGACGCGTCGAGCCTCGAGCGCGAGGTCGCGGCCGCGGGGTCGGCGGTCCACCGTCCCAAGCAGCGCGACCGGCGAGGAGCGACGGCATGACGATCAACTGGCTCGCGTTCCTGACCGTGTTCGTCTCCTCGGTCGTCGTCGCGTGCGCGGTCGTTGCGCTGTTCGCGACGGCCATCCGCCTGCTCGCGACCCCGCCGCACGGCGCGCCGGCCGCCGGTGCGGCGCGGGACGAGGAGATGGACGACGTCGAGGGGCCGTCGCGGCCGCTCGGCGCGACCGTCGGCGCGGTCGTGCTGTTCGTCGTGGCGGCGCTCGTGGCGCTGTACGGCATCTACCTGATCGTCCCCGTCCTGCACGGCTAGGCCGCGGGCTGCACCACCCGGCTGTCGCCCGACGGGAGCACCTCGACGGCGAGCTTCGCCGGGATCCGCTCCTGCATCGACTCGACGTGGCTGATGAGGCCGATCGTCCTGCCGCCGGTCCGGAGGTCGTCGAGCGCCGCCATCGCGGTGTCGAGCGTCTCCGCGTCGAGCGAGCCGAAGCCCTCATCGACGAACAGCGTGTCGAGCCGGATGCCGCCCGCCTGCGCGGAGACGACCTCGGCGAGGCCGAGCGCGAGCGCCAGGGACGCGAGG
>JBQCCU010000141.1:0-4872 GCA_051961935.1 Amnibacterium sp.
TCTTCCGCACGCTGACGAACGCCGAGCAGCAGAAGTACAGCGCGCAGTTCGAAGCCGTCGGGCTGGGTTCCTGACGGTGGCGGGCGCGTTCGCGCAGTCCGGGGCCGACCTCGAGCTGGTCGGCGTCCGGAAGGAGTTCCCCGGGTTCACGGCGGTCCACGAGCTGTCGCTGACCATCCCGGCCGGCTCGTTCTTCGCCCTGCTCGGGCCCTCCGGCTGCGGCAAGACCACCACGCTGCGGATGGTCGCGGGCCTCGAGGACGTGACGGCGGGCCGCATCCTCATCGGCGGCCGCGACGTCACCGACACGAAGGCGTTCCGGCGGCCCGTGAACACGGTGTTCCAGAGCTACGCCCTGTTCCCGCACCTCACGGTGATCGACAACGTCACCTTCGGCCTGAAGCGCCGGCGGATCACGGATGCGGACCGGCTCGCCCACGAAGCCCTCCGGCTCGTGGAGCTCGACCACCTCGCCGACCGGAAGCCGGCCCAGCTGTCCGGCGGCCAGCAGCAGCGCGTGGCGCTGGCTCGCGCCGTCGTGAACCGCCCCGCCCTGCTGCTGCTCGACGAGCCGCTCGGCGCCCTCGACCTCAAGCTGCGCCGCCAGATGCAGCTCGAGCTGAAGTCGATCCAGACCGAGGTGGGCCTCACCTTCGTGCACGTCACCCACGACCAGGAGGAGGCCATGACCATGGCCGACACCGTCGCCGTGATGAACAAGGGTCGGATCGAGCAGGTCGGCGCGCCCGAGGAGCTCTACGAGCTGCCCCGCACCGCCTTCGTCGCGGACTTCCTCGGGCAGTCGAACCTCTTCGTGACCGAGGTGTCGGGTCGCGACGCCACGAGCCTGACCGCCCGTGTCGGCGGCCGGGGCGTCGGGGTACCGCTCGAGCGGGCTCAGCGTACGACGGGCGCGGTGATCGTGGGCGTGCGTCCGGAGAAGCTCCTGCTGTCGCCGACGGAGCCGGAGCCGACCGCGGGCATCAACGTCGTCGGGCCCGGCCGGGTCACCGACGTCTCCTTATCGGGCGTGAGCACGCAGTACCAGGTCGCGGTGCCCGGACTCGGGACCCTCACGGTCTTCGCGCAGAACCTCGCCTTCGGACCGGTCGTCGACCTGGGGGCCGAGGTGTGGCTCTCCTGGCGGATGGAGCACCGCATCGTGCGCCATGACGTGCCCGACGGCGGCAACCCGCACGCCGAGGCAGAGGCGATGCTCCTCGGCGCGGAGGAGTGACGTGGCGATCACCGCCTTCACCGGCGCGGCCGCCACGACCACGGCGCGGCCGACCCGGCGCGGCCGGGTCGCGTTCCTCCTGCTGCTGCCCGGGATCGCCTACCTGGTGCTGTTCTTCCTCGTCCCGCTCGTCTCGCTGGTCATCACCTCGCTGGAAGCGCCGTCGCCCGCCGTGTACGGCGCGTACGTCTACGGCTTCGAGTGGCAGAACTACGTCACGGTCGTCGGGCAGTACGCGGAGCAGATCGGCCGGTCCTTCCTCTACGCGCTGCTGGCGACCGTCTTCGCGCTGCTGATCAGCTACCCGCTCGCCTACTTCATCGGGGTGCGGATGCGGACGAAGCCGGTGCTGCAGAGCTTCCTCGTGATCCTCGTGATCGCCCCGTTCTTCATCAGCTTCCTGCTGCGCACCCTCGCGTGGAAGCAGATCCTCTCCGACGAGGGGCCGATCGTGATGGGGCTGAAGGAGCTGTCGATCCTGGGCCCGCAGGCGCACATCACGGGCACGCCGTTCTCCGTGGTGTTCGGCCTCACCTACAACTTCATCCCCTTCATGTGCCTGCCGATCTACACCACCCTCGAGCGCCTGGATCTCCGCTACCTCGAGGCCGGGAGCGACCTCTACGCGTCGCCCGCCGCCGTGTTCCGGCGCGTGACGCTGCCGCTGTCGATGCCCGGCGTGGTCTCGGGCACGCTGCTCACGTTCATCCCCGCCGCGGGCGACTACGTGAACGCGAGCCAGGAGTTCCTCGGCGGCTCGAGCTCGGCGATGATCGGCAACGTCATCCAGAGCAACTTCCTCGTGCAGCTGAACTATCCGGCGGCGGCGGCGCTGTCGATCCTGCTGATGGCGATCATCCTCGTGATCGTCGGCGTGTACGTGAAGCGGAGCGGGACGGAGGACCTGCTGTGACGGTGCAGGAGGGCGCGGTCCTCTCCCGCGAGGTCGCCCGTGAGGAGCTGACCCGCACCCCGAGGGCCAGGCGGGGCCCGTTCACCCTCGGGCGCTGGCTGCTGCCCACCTACTCGGTGCTCGCGCTCGTGTTCCTGCTCGTGCCGATCGTGTACACGATCGCGTTCTCGTTCAACAGCGCGGTCAAGTCGAACATCGCCTGGCGGGGCTTCACGTTCCGCAACTGGGTCACCGTGTGCGACCAGCCGGGCGTCTGCCAGGCGTTCGGCAACAGCATCCTGATCGGCGTGACGGCGACGGTGCTCGCGACCGTGCTCGGCACCCTGATCGCCCTGGCGCTCACCCGCTACCGCTTCCGCGGCCGTGCAGGGGTGAACCTGCTCATCTTCCTGCCGATGGCGACGCCCGAGGTGGTCATGGGTGCCGGCCTGGCCGCGCAGTTCCTGTCGGCGGGCATCCCGAAGGGCATCGGGACGATCATCATCGCCCACACGATGTTCTGCCTCAGCTTCGTGGTGGTCACCGTGAAGGCGCGGGCCGCGAGCCTCGACCCCGCGCTGGAGGCGGCCGGGGCGGACCTCTACGGCTCGCCGACGGTCGTGTTCTGGCGGATCACCTTCCCGCTGCTGCTGCCGGGCATCCTCGCCGCGGCGCTCCTGTCGTTCTCGCTGAGCTTCGACGACTTCATCATCACGTACTTCAACTCGGGGGCCGTGAACACGTTCCCGACGTACATCTACACCGCCGCCACCCGCGGCATCCCCGCATCCGCGAACGTCATCGCGACCGCCGTGTTCGTGCTCGCGATCGTCGCGGTCGTCACCTCGTCGACCATCGGCCGCATCCGCGCGAAGCGGCTGCACGCCACCGGCTGAGCCGCGCCTGCCAGCCGGCTGGACAGAGACACGCCGCGACGGATTCCGTCGCCTCGAGTCGTTCGGGGCGACGGATCCCTCCTACAATCGCCACCGCGACCGCGTAATCCGTACGCAACACGGCATCCCTAGGGTGGCGCGGTCCGGTGCTGGACGCCGAGGTCCAGCACTCGTCGAGTGGAAGGCGCAGCGTGGCCCAGACCCTGATCACCAACTCCGCAGCGGAGGCGAACCACGAGGGCAAAGGACTGAAGTCCGGCGCCATCGGGCTGCTCGGCAGCGTCGTCGTGGGGGTCGCCTCCACCGCGCCGGCCTACAGCCTGGCGGCGAGCCTCGGCTGGATCGTCGTCGGCGGCGCATCGCCGGCGGGCGTGAAGGCGCCCGCGATGATCCTGCTCGCGTTCGTGCCCATGTACTTCATCGCGCAGGCGTACAAGGAGCTGAACGAGGCCGACCCCGACTGCGGCACCACCTTCACCTGGGCGACGCGGGCGTTCGGCGCGATCACCGGCTGGATGGGCGGCTGGGGCATCATCATCGCCGACGTCATCGTCATGTCGAACCTCGCGTACATCGCCGGGCAGTACACGTTCACCTTCATCGGCGGATTCGGGCTGCCGGCGGTCGGCGCGCTCGCCTCGAACATCTGGGCGTCGACGGCGCTCGGGCTCGTCTGGATCGCCGTGATGACCTGGATCTGCTACCGCGGGATCGAGATCTCCGCGCGACTGCAGTACGTCCTGCTCGGCTTCGAGGTCGTGCTGCTCATCGTGTTCGGCGTCATCGCGCTCACGAAGGTCGCGACCGGTCACGGCGAGCCGTACTCGATCGGCTTCGACTGGAGCTGGCTCAGCCCGTTCGGCCTCGACTTCGGCACGGCGATCGCCCCGGCCCTGCTCACGGCGATCTTCCTGTACTGGGGCTGGGACAGCGCGGTGTCGGTGAACGAGGAGACCCGCGACCCGGGCAGGACGCCCGGCCGCGCCGCCATCCTCTCCACGGTGCTGCTGCTCGCGACGTACCTGCTCATCACGATCGCGGCCGTCTCCTTCGCCGGTGTCGGGGAGAAGGGCATCGGCCTCGCGAACCCCGCGAACGCCGGCGACGTGTTCTCGGTCATGTCGCCCGCGGTGTTCGGCAACGGCGTCGTCGGCCACATCCTGCAGGTGCTCTTCGCCGCGACGATCCTCACGACCGCGTCCGCCTCGACGCAGACGACCATCCTCCCGACCGCGCGCACCTCGCTGTCGATGGCCGTGCACAAGGCGCTGCCGAGCCACTTCGCCCGCATCCACCCGAGGTTCCAGACGCCCACGTGGTCGACGATCGGGATGGGGATCGCCTCGGCCGGCCTGTTCCTCCTGTTCTCGCTGATCAGCCAGGGGCTGCTCGCGGCGCTCATCGCCTCCCTCGGCCTGATGATCGCCTTCTACTACGGGCTCACCGGCCTCGCCTGCGTCTGGTTCTACCGGCGGATCCTCTTCAGGAGCGTCAAGAACGCGGTCTTCAAGGGCCTGTTCCCGCTCGCCGGGGCGGTGATGCTGGGCGTCGTGTTCGTCTACGGGCTGCAGCAGTTCGCGCTGCCCGACTGGGTGCAGGACCCGGTCACCGGCAAGGACGTGACGATGTTCGGGATCGGCGCGACGGCGATCGTCGGCGTGGTCGGCATCCTCATCGGGTTCGTGTTCATGGCCTGGTACTGGGCGCGGAACGCCGCGTTCTTCCGCGGCGAGGTGCTCCCGCGCGCGCCGTTCGTGGAGGGCCGGCCGCTCCTGGGGGCCCCGCCGGTCCTCTGACCGGAACATCGACTCGGGGCCGCTTCGCTTGGACAAAGCGGGGCGGCCCCG
>JBQCCU010000142.1:0-4865 GCA_051961935.1 Amnibacterium sp.
GCTTTTCACGGCGGGGGTCTTGTTGTCTGCCAGGCTGTGGGGGGTGCCGACGGCCGACGCGCTCGACCAGGAGAGCACGCCGGGCGCCCTGGAGGTCATCGCCGGTCACTCGGATGACCTCCCATCCCGCGTCACGGATGCAGTGACGCGAGGCGACGCGGGGTCAGACGCCGAAGTAGAGCTCGTACTCGAACGGGTGCGGACGGGCCGCCAGCGGCTTGATCTCCTTCTCCCGCTTGTAGTCGATCCACGTCTCGATCACCTCGGGCGTGAACACGTTGCCCGCCGTCAGGTAGTCGTGGTCCGCCTCGAGCGCGTCCAGCACGGCGTCGAGCGAGCCCGGCACCTGCGGGATCGACTTCGCCTCCTCCGGCGGCAGCTCGTAGAGGTCCTTGTCGACCGGCTCGTGCGGCTCGATGCGGTTCTGGATGCCGTCGATGCCCGCCATGAGCTGCGCCGCGAACGCGAGGTACGGGTTGCCGGAGGCGTCGGGCGCCCGGAACTCGATGCGCTTCGCCTTCGGGTTCGTGCCGGTGATCGGGATGCGGATGGCCGCGGACCGGTTGCCCGCCGAGTAGACCAGGTTCACGGGCGCCTCGTAGCCGGGCACGAGCCGGTGGAAGCTGTTCGTGGTCGGGTTCGTGAACGCGAGCAGCGACGGCGCGTGCTTCAGGATGCCGCCGATGTACCAGCGGGCGAGGTCGGAGAGCCCGCCGTAGCCGGCCTCGTCGTAGAACAGCGGCTTGCCGTCGTTCCAGAGCGACTGGTGCGTGTGCATGCCGGAGCCGTTGTCGCCGAAGAGCGGCTTCGGCATGAACGTGGCGGCCTTGCCCCACTGCTTCGCCGTGTTCTTGACGATGTACTTGAACTTCAGGATGTCGTCGGCCGCGTGCACGAGCGTGTCGAACTTGTAGTTGATCTCGCCCTGGCCGGCGGTGCCGACCTCGTGGTGCGACCGCTCGACCTCGAGGCCGGCCTCGATGAGCTTCAGCACGATGTCGTCGCGGAGGTCCGCGTGCTGGTCCACCGGGCTGACCGGGAAGTAGCCGCCCTTGTACGGCGTCTTGTTGCCGAGGTTGCCGCCGACCTCCTCGCGGCCCGAGTTCCAGGCGGCCTCGGACGAGTCGACCTTGTAGAAGCTCGACCCCTGCGCGACCTCGTAGCGCACCTCGTCGAAGATGTAGAACTCGGCCTCCGGCGCGAAGAACGCCGTGTCGGCGATGCCCGTCGAGGCGATGTACTTCTCGGCCTTGTGCGCGATCTGCCGCGGGTCGCGGGCGTAGATCTCGCCGTTGCGCGGGTTGTAGATGTCGAACACCATGATGAGCGTGCGCTCCACCCGGAACGGGTCGACGTACGCCGTCGACACGTCGGGGATGAGCTGCATGTCCGACTCATGGATGCTCGCGAAGCCGCGGATCGAGGACCCGTCGAACAGCTGACCGACGGAGAAGAAGTCCTCGTCGACGGTCGCGGCCGGGATGTTGAAGTGCTGCTGCACCCCGGGGAGGTCGGTGAACCGGATGTCGAGGAACTTGACGTCCGTGTCCCTGATGAACTTGATGACCTCGGACGAGTCGGTGAACTTGGGGGTCGGCATTCGGCGAATCTCTCCTGAACCTGCTGGTCGATGGACTTCGGTGGCAGTGCCGCCCACCTTAGGCGGAGGGCCGTTTCGCCTTCGTGACCGCCCTGTTTCGGGCGGGTAACGCGATCAGCGCGGGCTGCTCGTCGTCGACGGCGCGCCGCCGCCCGGCGGGGGGTCCTGGCCGCGGAGCGCGCTGTCCAGCGTCACGAGCGCGACGATGAGGAAGGACAGGAGCGCGATCAGCACGAGCGACGTCGCGAAGCCGCGTTCCTGCGGCCGGGTGTTCACCCGCGGGGGAGCCGGCCTGGCGACGGCCGGGCCGCCCGGTCCCGCCGGTGTCGGAGCCGGCGCGGGGGAGAGGAGCAGCTCCCGCGCCCGCACGAGCGCGTCGAAGCGCTCGGTCGCGGCCCGGCGCTCGGCCGCATCCGCCTCGGGATGGAGGTCCGGATGCACCCGCCGCGCGGCACGCAGGAACGCGTTCCGGACGACGCGGGCCGTCGCGTCCGGCCCGACGCCGAGCAGCGCCGCCGCATCCTCCCGCGACATCGGCCGCGGCGTGCCGGTCACCGGCGGACGGCGCGCAGCCTCGTCGGATCGATGCCCTTCGGCACGGGGATGCCGCCGCCGAGCGACTCGAGGCGGTTGCTGACGGCCAGCACCTCGGCGCGGGTGAGCTTCGGCTTCAGCTTGGTGAGCCGCCGGGTGATCTGGGCGAGGCGGATGGCGCCCTCCTCGTGCCCGACGTGGAGCACGGTGACGGGCACGTTCGGGGCGACGCGGCCCACCTTGCGGCGCTCCTCGTCGGTGAGGCGCTGCGTGCGGGCCTTCGGCCCCTCGACGAGCAGCACCACACCGGGACGGCCCACCGCGCGGTAGATCGCGTCCTTCGTGCGGCCGTTCACCGCGACCGGCACCTCGCTGCCGCGCCAGCCCCGGCGGAGCGAGGACCGCAGCACCGCGCCGACCGCCCCCGGCTGACCCTCGAGCTGCGCGTAGGCGGCTCGCTCCGCACGCCGGTTCATGATGATCAGCGCGGTCAGGGCGCCGGCGACGATGCCGAGCAGCACGTAGACGACGATCGTGAAGACGTTGCCGAACGAGAGCAGGACCGCCAGCACGACGCCGATCGCGAGTGCGATCACGAAGCCGAGGAGCATCCACCACGGCGTGAGCGGATCGGCCTTCCTCGTCATCTGGAAGATCTGCCAGAACTGCTTCACGCGGCCGGGCTCCTTGGCCACGCCGGCGGTTGCTCGCGCCATGGTCTCATCGTATCCGTTCCCCCACAGCCTCCCGGGGACGCGGGCGCTCCACAGCGAGGCGCGGGCCGGAGCCGGGCGCCCCCGGGCCGCCGCATCCTGCCCGGATGACGGAGCTCCTGGTCGGCTACCGCGTCGACACGCGCGAGGAGGACGGCACGGCGACCGCGACCGACGACGAGGGCCGCCGGGTACGGCTCGCGCGGATCCGGGACGGCGACGCGGCGGGTGAGCGCTCGGTGACCGCGTGGCTCGCGGCGGAGGGCGACCACCTGCAGCGGGTGCTCGACCTCGGGACGGCCCCGAACGGCGACCTCGTCGCGGTGCTGGAGGAGCTGCCGCACGCGCTCGCCGACCTGGTCGCGGCGCGGCCGCTGGAGCCCGGGGAGGCGGTGACCGTGCTCGTGCCGGTCGCGGAGGCTTTGGCGGCGCTGCACGCCGCGGGCGTCGCGCACGGCGCGGTCGGCGTCCCCGCGATCGCGCTCACGCCGGCTGGCGCGCCGGTGCTGCTGCTGCCGCGCACCGCCCGCACGGCAGGACCCGGCGATCCGGCCCTGGCCGAGGACCGCCGGGCCCTCGCCGCCCTCGCCCGGCGCCTGCTGCCGCCTCCGGTTCCCGACGCGCTGCTGCGCGCGCTGGAGCAGGACCCGGGCGGTGCGGGCGCCGACGCCCTCTTCACGGTCGCCGAGCCGGCGCCGGTGCGCCTCGGGGGCGCTCCCGGGAACCCGGAGGGGCCGGCCACGCCGGCCCGGCTCGTGGCGCCCGTGCCGGTCCGGCCACCGGTGGACCCGCCTGCGCCGACGCGGCCGCCCGCCTCCGTCACGCGGCCACCGGGTTCCATGACGCGCGCCCGGCGTCTCGCAGCGGGCGTCCGGCCGCGGGTGTGGGTCACCGCGGCGGTCTCCGTGTCGGCGCTGGTCGCGGCGCTCGTGCTGCTGCCCGGCTCGGGTACGGCGACCGCCGGTGGGCCGGCTGCGGCGCCGAGCCACCGGCCGACGACCGCAGCGCCGCGTCCGGCGTCCACGGCGAGCGGATCGCCGCCGACGCCGGCGGATCCGGTCGCGGCGCCGGCCGCGCTGCTCGCCGAGCGCTCGCGGTGCCTCACGACCGCTTCGACCCGCTGCCTCGACGCGGTGGACGCGGCCGGCTCACCGGTGGACGGCCTCGACCGTGCCGCGCTCCTCGCCGGGGTGGAGGCGGTGCGCCCGCCCGCGCTGCGCCCGGTCCTGCTGCGGCGCGCCGGGGCGACCGCCGTGCTGGCGGTCGGACCCTGCACCGTGCTCGCGATCCGCGGGCCGGACGGCTGGCGCCTGCGCGACGTGCTCGCCCCGGCGCCGGGTCAGATGCCGAGCGAACCGGTGAAGTCGCCCTCCTCGAGCCGCGCGCGAACCGCCGAGAGGAAGCGGGCGGCGTCCGCGCCGTCCACGATCCGGTGGTCGTAGCTGAGGGCGAGGTACACCGAGGAGCGGATCGCGATCGACTCGCCGCCGTCGGCCGTCTTCACGACCCGGGGCACCCGCTGCACCGTGCCGGTGCCGAGGATCGCGACCTGGGGCAGGAAGACCAGCGGGGTGTCGAAGAGCGCGCCGCGGGACCCGGTGTTCGTGAGCGTGAAGGTGCCGCCCGCGAGCTCGTCCGGCTTGAGCTTGTTCTCCCGCGTGCGCGCCGCGAGGTCGGCGATCTGGCCCGCGAGCTCGGCGATCGACAGCGACCCGGCGTTCCGGACGACCGGCGTGAGCAGGCCGCGCTCGGTGTCCACGGCGATCGAGAGGTTCTCGGTGTCGGGGTAGACGATCGAGTCGCCCTCGACGGTCGCGTTGATGATCGGGAACTGCTGCAGCGCCTCGACGGCGGCGAGCGCGAAGAACGGCAGGAAGGAGAGCTTCTGCCCCGTCTTCTGCTGGAACTCGCCCTTGATGCGGTCGCGGAGGTTCGCCACAGCCGTGACGTCGGCCTCGACCACCGTCGTGAGCTGCGCCGTCGTCTGCATGGACACGACCGCGCGCTCGGCGACGACC
>JBQCCU010000143.1:0-2932 GCA_051961935.1 Amnibacterium sp.
GCATCGAGCAGCTCGACGTCGTCGGCGCGAGCGAACCGGAGCAGCCGATCGCCGCCGACAGCGGCATCGACAAGCGGCTCGACTGGCGCTTCCTCGACCTCCGGCAGCCGGCGAACCAGCTGATCTTCCGGGTGCAGACCACCTTCGAGCACGCCCTGCGCAGCTGGTGGGTGGAGCGCGGCTTCGTCGAGGTGCACACCCCGAAGCTGATGGCCTCCCCGTCGGAGTCACGGGCGGAGCTGTTCCAGCTCGGCTACTTCGACACGGTCGCCTACCTCGCCCAGAGCCCGCAGCACTTCAAGCAGATGGCGCAGGCCGCCGGCTTCGGCGGGGTCTTCGAGATCGCCGACGCGTTCCGCGCCGACCCCTCGTTCACGGCCCGCCACGCGACCGAGTTCACGAGCGTCGACATGGAGGTCAGCTGGGTCGACAGCCACGAGGACGTCATGGCGATCCACGAGGCCCTGCTCGTCGCCGGCTTCGAGGCCGTCCGTGAGCGGCACGGCGAGGAGATCCAGCGCCTGTTCGGCGTCGAGGTGACCGTGCCGAGCCGGCCGTTCCCGCGGATCCCGCTCGCCGAGGCGAAGCGCATCGTCGCCGAGCGCGGCTACACGGTGCCGCGCGCGGACGAGGACATGGACCCCGAGGGCGAGCGGCGCATCGCGGCGTACGTGCGCGAGGAGTTGGGCCACGACTTCGTGTTCCTCACCGACTACGCCACGAGCATCCGGCCCTTCTACCACATGCGGCACGCGGACGACCCGTCCCTCACGAAGAGCTACGACCTCATCTACCGGGGCACGGAGATCTCGACGGGCGCGCAGCGCGAGCACCGGGTCGACGTGCTTACGGCGCAGGCGGTGGACAAGGGGCTCGACCCCAAGGAGCTCGCCACCTACCTCGACTTCTTCCGCTACGGCATCCCGCCGCACGGCGGCTTCGGGATGGGGCTCGCGCGGGTGCTGATGCTGCTGCTCGAGCGGCAGAGCATCCGCGAGACGACGTTCCTGTTCCGCGGCCCGAACCGCCTCCTGCCGTGAGCGATCCAGGGTCCGACCTCCGGCCGCGCGGCGGCCGGCTCGTCGGGCTCTGGACGGACGGATTCGGGCGGTTCAGCGTCCGCTGCCTGCAGCTGCTGATCGTCGGCACGGTGGGCGTGGTCGTCGTGTACGCGGCGCTCCAGCTGCGGCTCGTGGTCATCCCGGTGCTGATCGCGCTGATCCTCGCGTGCGCGTTCGATCCGCTCGTCCGGCTGCTCGAGCGGATCCACGTGCCGAGCGCGCTCGCCGCGCTCGCGACCCTCGTGCTCAGCATCGTGGTGCTCGCCGCGGTGATCACCGGGGTCACCTTCGCGGTGGTCGCCCAGTGGGGCTCCCTCGTCTCGGCGACGAGCGACGGCATCGACCAGGTGCAGCGGCTCCTCACGAGCAGCGGCTTCCCTGTCGACCAGCAGCAGTTCCAGGCCGCCCGCAAGCAGGTCGTCTCGTTCCTCACGAGCGCGTCGTTCGCCTCCGGCGCCCTCGCCGGGCTGTCGACCGCCACCACGATCCTCACCGGCCTCGTGCTGCTCGTCTTCGTGCTGTTCTTCTTCCTCAAGGACGGCCGCACGATCTGGCGGTTCCTGATCCAGCCGCTGCACGGTGAGATGCGGGCGCGGGCGCACCGGATCGGCAACCGCAGCACGGGCGTGCTCGGCGCCTACGTTCGCGGCACGGCGCTCGTGGCCCTCGTGGACGCGGTCTTCATCGGCGCCGGCCTGCTCATCCTGAAGGTGCCGCTCGCGATCCCGCTCACCGTGCTCGTGTTCGTGACCGCGTTCATCCCGGTGGTCGGCGCGACGCTCGCCGGGGTCGTGTCGGCCCTCGTCGCGCTCGTCACGGGCGGCCCGGTCACCGCCCTCATCGTGGCGGGCATCGTGATCCTCGTGAACCAGCTCGAGGGCAACCTGCTGCAGCCGGTGATCATGGGCAAGGCGCTCTCGCTGCACCCGCTCGCGATCCTGCTCGCGCTGACGGCGGGCACGGTGCTCGGCGGCGTGATCGGCGCGGTGCTCGCCGTGCCGGTCACGAGCGTCCTGTGGACCGCCGTGAAGTCCTGGAACGAGGACTAGGCGAGCACGTCCCGCTTCAGGGCGTCGGCGTCGATGCGCCACCTCCCGTGCATCCGCTCGTCGACGAGCACGACGGGGATGTCGTCGGCGTAGCGCTCGGCGAGCTGCGGCTCCTCGAGGATGTTCCGCTCCACGAGCCGCACGGCCACGCCCTCGCGGCCGAGGTCGCCGAGCACCCGGTCCACGACGACGCGCGCGTCCTCGCAGAGGTGGCATCCCGGCTTGGCGATCAGGGTCACGGTCGTCGCGGGCACGGACGGAAGCGTAGCCCGGGCGGCTCGTCAGGAGCCCGGGCCTACACTCTCCCGATGCCCGAGGTGCCGTCCGCCGTGCGTCCGCTGCCCGTGGCCGCCTTCTTCGACATCGACAAGACGCTCGTGAACGGGGCGAGCCTGCTCTTCCTCGCCCGCGCCGCCCGCACCCTCGGGGTGGTGACGCTGCGCGACCTCGCGCGCTTCGGCTGGGAAGCCGTGAAGTTCCGCCGTCGCGGGGAGCATCTCGGCGCGCTCGACAAGGTTCGGGACCGCGGCATGCAGCTGCTCGCCGGCGTCTCCGCGGAGCGGCTGCACCGCCTCGCCGCGTCCGTCGTCACGCAGATGCGGCCCAGGATGTGGCCGGAGACGCACGAGCTGCTCCGCGCCCACCTCGCGGCAGGCCACGAGGTGTGGCTCGTCTCGGCGACACCCGACTTCCTCGCCCAGGAGCTCGCCGCGAGCCTCGGCGCGACCGGCGGCATCGGCTCCGGACTCGAGATCGCGGACGGCGTCTTCACCGGCCGCTTCACCGGCCCGACGATGCACGGACCGGAGAAGGCCGCCGCGG
>JBQCCU010000144.1:0-2517 GCA_051961935.1 Amnibacterium sp.
AGCGTGAAGCGTCACGTCGTGCTCGAGCAGTGCGCCGACCGCATCGAGCGGCTCTACGCCGACGCGAAGGCGAAGCGCGAGACGTCGACCACGCGCTGAAGCAGCGGGAGCGGTCAGAACCAGGGGGCGCGGCGCACCTGGGCCATCGCCTCGCGGCGCACGTCGGGGGCGAGACGGGAGAGGTAGACCTTCCCGTCGAGGTGGTCCTGCTCGTGCTGCAGCGCCTCGGCGAGCACGTCCTCACCGACGACCTCGACCACGGACCCGTCGAGCTGCCGGCCGACCGACCGCGCCCACGGATGCCGCATCGTCGGGAAGGAGAGGCCGGGCACCGACAGGCACCCCTCGTCGAACTCCACCGGCTCGCCGCGCACCTCGACCAGCTCGGGGTTCAGCAGGTAGCCGATGCGACCGTCCACGTTGTAGCTGAACGCCCGGACCGCCACACCGATCTGGTTCGCCGCGACACCGGCGCGCCCCGGGACCTGCACGGTGTCGAGCAGGTCGGCGACGAGGGCCTCGAGCCCCGCATCCGCCTCCCCCGCCGGATCCGCGACGGAGCGGAGCACCGGGTCGCCGAAGAGCCGGATCTCGCGGACGGTCACCCGCGTCAGACGTCGCGGCGGGCGGGCAGGCCGTCGACCACGAGGGCGGCGAGCTCCCGGGCGGCGTCCTTCGTGACCTGCTTCAGGTCCTTGTAGGAGACGACCGAGCCGGCCGCGAGCTGCGGGTCGTACGGGATCCGCACGATGTCGCGCACGCGGGAGGCGAAGTGGGACTCGATCTCGTCGAGCTTCACGAGGCTCGTGCCGTGCGTCGCCGTGTTGATCGCGACGATCGCGTTGCGGACGAGGTCCCCGTATCCGTTCGCCTCGAGCCAGGTGAGGGTCTCGGAGGCGAGCCGGGCCTCGTCGACGCTGCCGCCCGAGACGATCACGACCGAGTCGGCGCGCTGCAGCGTGGCCCGCATGACGGAGTGGACGATGCCGGTGCCGCAGTCGGTGAGGGCGATCGAGTAGAAGCGGGCCGCGAGGTCCGCGACGACGTTGTAGTCGTTCTCGTCGAACGCCTCCGACAGCAGCGGGTCGGTGTCCGACGCGAGGATGTCGAGGCGGGTCTCGTCGCGGGAGACCAGCGTCGAGAAGTCGGTGAAGCCGCCGATCGAGTTCGCCCGGGTGACCACGTCGCGCACCGTGGCGCGGGTCTGCTTGGTGACCCGCTCGGAGAGCGTGCCGCGGTCCGGGTTCGCGTCGATGGCGATGACCCGGTCCTCGCGGATGGTGGCGAGGGTCATGCCGAGCAGCGTGGTGACCGTGGTCTTGCCGACGCCGCCCTTGCGGGTGAGCACCGGGACGAAGCGGGTGCCGCCCTCGAACGCCTTCGCGATGCGGGTCGCCTGCTCCTTGCGGGCCCGCTCCGCGGCGGAGTCGCCGAGGTTCAGGCGGTGCAGCGTCGCGGCGTAGACGAACCGGTTCCACCTGCCGGTGGGCGCCTGGCGGATGCGGCCGCCGCCCTCGATGAGGCGGTCGGGCGTCAGCATCGCGGCGGACTCGGGCTCACCGGAGGGGGCTCCCGCGCGCCGCTCGCGGCGGCTCGCGGTGCCGGCGCCGTCGAGGCGCGGGACCTCGCCGGTCGCACCCGGACGGTGGCCGCCGAGCGGGCCGACGGGGGCGGGGCCGCCGAGGAGCGCGTCGTAGGCGCTGCCGGTGCGGCGCGGCAGCGGCGTGCCGCCGGTGGTGCGGGGCACCGGGCCGGTGGTGCGCGGCATCGCCCCGGTCGCCGATCCGAGGGCGCGCGGCAGGGAACCGGTCGGGTTCGGCCGGCCGCCGGTCGGCACCCAGGGCAGCGGACCGGAGTCGAGCGCCTCGCCGGTGCCGCCCGGCACGATCTCGACGCTCGAGGTGCCGGCGCCGAGCGAGCCGGGGTCGACGCTGAGGTCGTCGATCGCGACGGCGGCCTCGTCCTCCGGCACCTCGCGCTTCGGCAGCGGCGGCAGGTCGATCTCGATCGACGGGTGCCCGGTGAGCCGCCCGATGTTCCCGGAGGGGTGGACCCGACCGGAGGCCGGACGGCGGCCGAGCTCGTCGCCGGCGGCGCGCGTCACGAGGGCGACCTGCAGCGGTTCCTCGGGCACGTGGAGCTCCTCGTCCATGCGGGTGCCGTCGAGCAGTCCACCGGAGGAGTCCGGCTTGTTGCGCTTGTTCACCACGGGTTCAGCTCCCTCGACGGGGTCATTGGGTTCGACTCTAACTTGAGACTTCCTTCGGGCCGCGGAGGCGCGCCTACGCGGAAGGGAGCCCTGCGGCCGGATGTGGGCACCGTGGGTGCCGTGCCCGCCCCATTGTGCGCGCCGTTCCCGGAGAGCGTTAATCAGGGAACGGCCGGGTTGGCCGTCACTCGACGACGATCAGCAGGTCCTGGGCCTCGACCTGGCTCGTGCCGCTCACCGCGAGGCGGGCGACCGTCCCGCCGACCGGCGTGGTTATGGAGGCCTCCATCTTCATCGCCTCGATCGTC
>JBQCCU010000145.1:0-2730 GCA_051961935.1 Amnibacterium sp.
CTTCGCCGCGGTCCCGGGGATGTGCGGCGCGGTCGACGGCGGCGTGACGGCGGGCTACTGGGGCTACGAGGCCGGGCAGTCGGGCGTCGGCGACATCTTCGGCTGGTTCGTCGACCGCTTCGCGCCCGCCGCGATCCGGGATCGGGCGATGGCCGAGGGGCGCAGCGTCCACGACGTGCTCACCGAGCTCGCCGCCGCCGAGCCCGTCGGCGCCACCGGCCACGTCGCCCACGACAGGGAGAGCGGCAACCGCACGGTCCACGTCGAACACGAGCTCTCCGGCGTGATCGTCGGCCTCACCCTCGCCACCCGCCCCGAGCAGGTGTACCGCGCCCTCGTGGAGGCCACCGCGTTCGGCACCCGCACCGTCGTCGAGGCGTTCCTCGCCAGCGGCCTGCCCGTGCACGAGTTCGTGGCCGCAGGCGGCCTGGTCAAGAACGCGTTCCTCATGCAGATCTACAGCGACGTGCTCCGGATGCCCATCTCGGTGATCGGCAGCGACCAGGGGCCCGCCCTCGGCGCCGCCATCCACGCCGCCGTCGCGGCGGGCGCCTATCCGGACGTCGCCGCCGCGGGAAGCGCGATGGGGCGGCGGATCGCGGATGCGTTCACGCCCGACGAGGGCCGCGCCGCCGCGTACGACCGCCTCTACGCCGAGTACCGCACCCTGCACGACCACTTCGGCCGGGGCGGGAACGACGTGATGCACCGCCTCGCCGCGCTGAAGCGCGAGGCGTACGCGAGCCGCGGCGCGAAGGCGCCCGAGACCGGGATCGAGGTACCCGCATGACCGACGACCTCCAGGCGGCGATCGACCGGATCCGCGACGAGGTCGCGGCCCTCCACGCCGAGCTGGTCCGCTACGGCCTCGTGGTGTGGACCGGCGGCAACGTCTCCGGCCGCGTGCCGGGGGCGGACCTCTTCGTCATCAAGCCGAGCGGCGTGCCCTACGACGCGCTGACCGCCGACGACATGATCCTCTGCGACCTCGACGGCCGGGTGATCGCGGAGACGCCGGGCGCGCACCGGAGCCCCTCGTCGGACACGGCCGCGCACGCCTACGTGTACCGCAACCGGCCCGACGTCGGCGGTGTCGTGCACACCCACTCCACCTACGCGACCGCCTGGGCTGCCCGGGCGGAGCCGATCCCGTGCGTGCTCACCGCCATGGCGGACGAGTTCGGCGGCGAGATCCCCGTCGGCCCGTTCGCGATCATCGGCGACGACTCGATCGGCCGCGGCATCGTCGAGACGCTCGCCGGGCACCGCAGCAGGGCGGTGCTCATGCGCAACCACGGGCCGTTCACGATCGGCTCGGACGCCCGCGACGCCGTGAAGGCCGCCGTCATGGTCGAGGACGTCGCCCGCACCGTGCACATCGCGCGGCAGCTCGGCACCCCGCTGCCGATCGAGCCCGCCGCGATCGACGCCCTCTTCGACCGCTACCAGCACGTCTACGGCCAGCCCGGACAAGGAGCCTCCTGATGCCCGCATCCGTCCTCTCCGCCGGCGAGGTCTGGTTCCTCACCGGCAGCCAGCACCTCTACGGCCCGGAGACGCTCGCGCAGGTCGCCGACCAGTCGCGGGCGATCGCCGAGCAGCTCGGCGCCGCCGTGCCCGCGCGGGTCGTGTGGAAGCCGGTGCTCACCGACGCCGACGCCATCCGCCGCACGATGCTCGAGGCGAACGCCGACGACGCCGTGCTCGGCGTGATCGCCTGGATGCACACCTTCAGCCCGTCGAAGATGTGGATCGCCGGCCTCGACGCCCTCGACAAGCCGCTGCTGCACCTGCACCCCCAGGCCTACGTCGCGCTGCCGTGGGCGGACATCGACTTCGACTTCATGAACCTGAACCAGGCCGCGCACGGCGACCGCGAGTTCGGGTACATGGCCTCCCGCCTCGACGTGACGCGCACGATCGTCGTCGGCCACGTCAGCGACCCGGCGGTGACCGCGCGGATCGCGACCTGGCAGCGGGCGGCGGCCGGCCGGGCCGCCGCCCGGCGGATGAAGCTGGCCCGCTTCGGCGACAACATGCGCTTCGTCGGCGTCACCGAGGGCGACAAGACCGAGGCGCAGCACGTGCTCGGCGTCGAGGTGAACACCTGGGGCGTGAACGAGCTCGCCGAGGCCGTCGCGGCCGCGGATGAGGCGGCCGTCGACGCGCTCGTGGCCGAGTACGACGACACCTACGCCGTCGTCCCCGAGCTGCGCGCGGGCGGTCAGCGGCGGGAGTCGCTCCGCGACGGCGCCCGGATCGAGCTCGGCCTGCGGTCCTTCCTCGAGGCGGGCGGCTTCGACGCGTTCACGACCACCTTCGAGGACCTCGGGGCGCTGAAGCAGCTGCCCGGCCTCGCCGTGCAGCGGCTCATGGCCGAGGGCTACGGCTTCGGCGCCGAAGGCGACTGGAAGACGGCGGTGCTGGTGCGCATCGCGAACGTCATGGGCGCCGGTCTTCCCGGAGGTGCGAGCCTCATGGAGGACTACACCTACGACCTGACTCCCGGTGACGAGCTCATCCTCGGCGCGCACATGCTCGAGGTCTCGCCGTCGCTCACGACGCGCAGGCCCGCCCTCGAGATCCATCCGCTGGGCATCGGAGGCAAGGACGACCCGGTGCGTCTGGTGTTCACGGCGGATCCGGGATCCGCGGTCGTCGTCGCGCTCAGCGACATGCGCGACAGGTTCCGCCTCGTCGCCAACGCCGTCGAGGTCGTGGAGCCGACCG
>JBQCCU010000146.1:0-3550 GCA_051961935.1 Amnibacterium sp.
GATAAAACCCCCAAAACCATGATGGTGGTTTTTGGGGCTACAAGCCCCAAATAATTGCAGCACGGCGAGCACGGGGCGGTGCGCCGCCGCCGACTCCTCCAGCCCGAGCTTCCCGAAGATGCTCGTCACATGCTTCTCGACCGCGCCGGGGGAGACCACGAGGGCCTCCGCGATCGCCGCGTTGCTCCGCCCCTCCGCCATCGCCCGCAGCACCTGCGTCTCCCGCGGGGTGAGCCGGGCCAGCGGATCCGCGCGAGCCCGCAGCATCTCCTCGACCATCCTCGGGTCGAGCACCGTGCCGCCCGCCGCCACGTCCTCGATGGCCCGCCGCAGCTGCTCGAGGTCCGTCACCCGGTCCTTCAAGAGGTAGCCGATGCCCCGGCTGCCCGCGGAGAGCAGCTCGCGGGCGTACGTGGTCTCCACGTACTGGCTGAGCAGCAGCACCGCGACCTGCGGATGCGAGCCCCGCAGCCGGATCGCCGCCCGCACGCCCTCGTCGCGGTGCGTCGGCGGCAGCCGGACGTCGAGCACGACGACGTCGGGGCGGGCCGCCGCGATCGTCTCGTCGAGGCGGCTCGCATCCGGCAGCGCCGCGACCGCCTCGAACCCCGCCTCCGCGAGGAGCCGCACGAGCCCCTCGCGGAGGAGGGTGGAGTCCTCGACGATCGCGACCTTCAACGCCTCCGCCATGAGCGCCGACGCTACTTCCGCGGCAGGGGGATCGTGGCGACCACCTCGGTGGGGCCGCCCGCCGGGCTGGTGAGCCGGAGCTCCCCGCCCAGGCCGGCGAGCCGCTCGGACGCCCCGGCGAGCCCGTGCTGGGGCCTCGGTGCCGCGCCGCCCACGCCGTCGTCGGAGACCGCGACGCGCAGCACCGCCTCGCCGCCCGCGGCGGGTGCCGCCTCGGTCGTGACGCGCAGCAGGATGCGCCGTGCGGCCGCGTGCTTGATCGCGTTGCTCGTCAGCTCGGCGGCCACGAAGTAGGCGCTGCGCTCGATCGGCGACGGGAGCGGTTCGCTCAGGCGGATCTCCGCGTCGATCGGCACGGCGCTGCGGCGGGCGAGCGCCTCCAGCGCGGCCTCGAGACCGCGGTCCTGGAGCAGCGGAGGCGCGAACCCCTGCGAGAGCGCACGCAGCTCGTCGAGGGCCTCCTGCGCGAGCGTCCTGGCCTCCTGCAGCGACTCGGCGGCGGCCTCCGTGTCCGAGCCGAGCCGGCGCTCCGCGGCCGCGAGCTCCATCTGCAGGCGGAGCAGGCGCTGCTGCGGGCCGTCGTGGATGTCGCGCTCGAGGCGTCGCAGTGCGTTGTCCTCCGCCGCGACCGCGGCGCGCTGGGCGGCACCCACCCGCTCGACCTCGGCGTCGAGCTCCTCGGACCGGAAGCGGGCGAGCAGCAGCCGGCCGAGCCCCCAGTGCGCCCACGTGAGGCCGCGGGTGACGAACGGGAACGCGGCGATCATGCCGAGGCCGAGGGCGCAGACCCCCGCCACGAGCCAAGCCGCCCGCGCCGGATCGAAGCCGCCGCCGGCCGCGGCGATCGCGACCTCGGCCGGCGTCCAGCCGGTCACGTGGATCGTGCCGGCCCGCTGCAGGGTCAGCACCGCCCCCGGCCCGTACGGGCTCGTCGAGGCCCAGATCGGCGAGGTGGCGAAGAGGAGGCTCACCCCGATCCACGGCAGCCAGACCGCCGTGGTCAGCACGGCGAGCACCGGGTTCAGGACGCCGCTGTGGAGGTAGTAGAGCCAGGAGTGGGCGTTGCCGAAGACGTCGCCGAGCGCCCGGAAGAAGCCCTTGCCGCGGAACGGCGGCGACCAGCGCGGCGCGGCGATCCCGGGCATCCGCGCCCAGCGGAGCCGGCGGAGCTCGAACAGGCCGAGGTAGCGGGTCGCGAGCAGCAGGAGCGCGAACACGACGAGGCCGACGAGCACCGCCAGCAGGCCCGCGCCGAGTCCCTCCACGCCGCGGACGATGGTGAGGGAGGCGAAGCCGATCACCGTGGTGAGCGCGAGGTAGCCGAGCTCCCGCGGCATGCGGCGCCAGGAGCGCCCGTACGCCGCGCCGGCGCCGAGCCTGCGGTCCGCCGTGGCGCTCGGGAGGGGAGTGGTCATGGTCGTCGTGGTCATGGTTCCACCGTGCCGTTGGCGCGCCGCGGCCCCCATCCGGCGGGTGGGCGTCTTCGGGCGGGGGATAACCCCCGCCTTCCGCCGCTCAGATCCAGGTCGGCGACCACATGTGCCGGTGCCAGAACCAGTACGGCGTCTGCATCCCGGTGTCGAGCGGCAGGAAGAACGCGCTCACGAGCACGGCGAGGACGAGGAACGCGACGACGATCCCGCGGCGCACCTTCAGGCCGTACCGCGCCTCCGCGGCGACGAGCTCGTCGGGGGCGGCGACGGTCGCCGGGCGCATCACCATCAACCCGATCACGGCGGCGAGGCAGAGGATCAGATACGGCTCGAAGGCGATCGTGTAGAAGAAGAACATCGTCCGCTTCGGGTACAGGAGCCACGGCAGCCAGCCGGCGCCGATCCCCACGAGCAGCAGCCCCGCCTGCAATTCTCGGCGGCGGATCAGCCGGAACAGCAGGTAGACGGCAGCGGCCCAGCACGCGTACCAGATGAGCGGGTTCGGGATGTCGGTGATCGCCGCGGCGCACGAGCCGTACTGGCAGCCATGGCCGCCGGCCATCGAGGCCTGGTCCCAGAACATCGAGGTCGGCCGGGCGATCAGCGGCCAGAGGATCGCCGGCGCCGAGTACGGATGCGGGGTGTCGAGCCCGGTGTGGAACGCGTAGATCGAGGCGTGCCACGCCCAGAGGTTCTGCAGCGGCGCGGGCACCCAGGCGAGCAGCCCGGTGAACCGGTTCGCGGGGAACTGCTCGACGAGGTTCCGGTCGTAGCCGCCTGCGGTGACGAACCAGCCGGTCCACGACAGCAGGTAGACCACGACGCCGATCGGTACGACGTTCGCCACGATCGCCCAGGACTGCTTCACGAGGCCCGCGCTGTACCAGAAGCGGATCCCGGCGCGGCGGCGGAGCATCAGGTCGACGCCGATCACGTACGCGACGAAGAAGGCGGCGAAGTAGATCCCGGACCACTTCACGGCGCTGCAGGCGCCGAACGCCGCCCCGGCCCCGAGCAGCCAGGGCCGCCAGAGCAGGGTCGGACCCCAGGAGCCCGCATCCCGCGGCCGCCGCAGGAGCCAGGCGCCGAAGCGGCGCTCGGTCCACGCGCGGTCCTCGAGCACGCAGGCGAAGCCCGCGAGCGCGAAGAACATCACCATGTTGTCGAGCAGCGACACCCGCGACAGCACGATCGCCTGGTTGTCGATCGCCATCAGGCCGCCGGCCACGAGCGTCACGAGGGGCGTCTGGAACATCCGGTGCGCGATGAGCATCACGAGCGCGACCGCGAGCACCCCGACGACCGCGACGGCCACCCGCCATGCGATCGGGTTCTGCGCGCCGCCCGCGAGCAGCTCGCCGAGCCCGATGATCCACTTGCCGAGCGGCGGATGCGCCACGTACTCCGCGTCATGCGTGAAGAAGTCG
>JBQCCU010000147.1:0-2685 GCA_051961935.1 Amnibacterium sp.
GGGAACTCCTTCCGGACGCCGACCAGCTCGAGGTCGGCCCCGGACTGCGCGAACGCGCCCGCCACCGTCAGGAACCCAGCCCGACGGCTTCGAACTGCGCGCTGTACTTCTGCTGCTCGGCGTTCGTCAGCGTGCGGAAGATCTTCGCCTTCGCGAGCGTCGCCGCGTCGGGGAAGATCAGCTGGTTGTCGACGTAGGACGGGTCGACCTTCTTCATCGCCTCCTGCGCCCCCTGGACCGGCGTGATGTAGTTCACGTACGCCGCGACCTTCGCGGCCACCTCGGGCTCGTAGTAGTAGTTGATGAGCGTCTCGGCGTTCGCCTTGTGCTTCGCGCCCATCGGGATGATGTAGTTGTCGCTCCAGAGGGTGCCGCCCGTGTCGGGCAGCGCGAACGCGAACTTGTCGCTGCCGACCTCGCCGTTGATCTGCGTGATGTCGCCGGACCACACGATGGCCGCGAGGGTGTCCTCGTTCTTCAGGTCGTCGGCGTACGAGTTGCCCTTGATGTTGCGGATCTGGCCGCTGTCCACCTGCTTCTTGAACAGGTCGATGGCGGCGGTGAACTCCTTGTCGCCCCAGCTCTTCGACGAGATGTCGACGCCCTGGCTCAGCATCAGGATGCCGATGGTGTCGCGCATCTCGGAGAGCACGCCGATCCGGCCCTTCAGCTTCGGGTCCCAGAGCTCGTCGACGGAGTGGAGGCCGCTCGGCAGCTTCTTCTTGTTCCAGGCGAGCCCCGCGAAGCCGCTCTGCCAGGGCAGCGAGAAGTCGCGGTTCGGATCGAAGACGGGGTGCTGGAGGTTCGTCAGGAGGTTCTTGGCGTTCGGGATCTTCGCGTGGTCGAGGCGCTGCAGGTAGCCCTGCCCGATGAGGCGGCTCACCATCCAGTCCGTGAGGCAGACCGTGTCGGCGCCGATGTCCTGGCCGAGCGCCAGCTGGTCCTTCACCTTGGCGTAGTAGGTGTTGTTGTCGTCGACCGCGACGTCGTAGGTGACCTTGATGCCGGTCTGCTGCTGGAACGCCTCGAGCGTCGGGTACTTGCCCTTCGAGTCCTGGTCCAGGTAGTAGGACCAGTTGGCCCAGACCATCGACTTGTCGGTGGCGGACCGGTCGGTCGCGGGCTTCAGGCCGGGCTTGCCCGCACCGGCGCCGGCGCCGGCGGTGCCGGCGCCGCCCGCGGGGCTGCACGCGGCGAGGGCGAGGGTGGCCGCACCGACGCCCGCGGCGGCGAGGAACTGCCGTCGTCCGGTCGAGGTGCGGGAGAGGTGCCGGATCAGCGCGGCGAGGCGCGGATCCTCGGGGAGGGGACGATCAGGCATCGGTGCTCCATCCGGTCGCCGTCAACAGGATGGGGCCGATCCTGGCACAACCTGGAACGACCTGGTGCACGGATTCCGCTGCGATGTGGTCACGATGACGCCGGATTCCGTCGCCGAGGAGGCGACGGAGCGCCGGATCCGCCCGTCGAGGGCGCGGGAGGTCACTCCTCGACGAGGTCGATCGCCTTCAGCGTCGTGGCGTGGATGCGCTCCCGCACCGCGTCGAGCACCGACTCGTCGGCCGGCGAGTCGATCGTCAGCACGCTGAGCGCCTCGGCGCCCGCGGCTCGCCGCGCGATCTGCATGGCCGCGATGTTGATGCCGGCCTCCCCGAAGGCCGCCCCGTACTGCGCGACGATGCCGGGCCGGTCGGTGTACGTGAAGATCACGTGGTGCCCCGCGAGCGGCACCTCCACGTCGTAGCCCTCGATCTCGGTGATCTTCTCGATCTGCTTCGGGCCGGTGAGGGTGCCGGAGACCGAGTGCGTGCCGTCGGTCGTCGTGGCGCCGCGGATGGAGATGACGTTGCGGTAGTCGCTGCTCACCGGGTCCGTGAGCAGCCGCACCTGGATGCCGCGCTCCTCCGCCAGCAGCGGCGCGTTCACATAGCTGACGTTCTCGCTCACCCCGCTCGTGAAGACGCCCTTCAGGGCCGCGAGCTTCAGCACGCTCACGTCGTAGTCGGCGAGCTCGCCGTGCACCTCGACGTCGATGCTCGCGATCGGGCCGTCCGCGAGGCCGCCGAAGACCTGGCCGAGCTTCTCGACGAGCGGGATGCCGGGGCGCACGTAGGGGTCGATGACGCCGCCGGCGACGTTCACGGCGTCGGGCACGAGCTCGCCGCCGAGGGCGAGCCGCACGCTCCGCGCGACGGCGATGCCCGCCTTCTCCTGGGCCTCGTCGGTGGAGGCGCCGAGGTGGGGCGTCACCTGCAGGGTCGCCTGCCCGATCAGCTCGGGGTTCCGCGGCGGCTCGCTCGTGAACACGTCGAGGGCGGCGCCGGCGATGCGGCCGGAGGCGAGGGCGGCGGTGAGGGCCGCCTCGTCGATGATCCCGCCGCGGCTCGCGTTCACGATCCGCAGCGACGGCTTCGCGACCGCGAACTCGGCCTCGCCGATCAGCCCGGTCGTCTCCGCGGTCTTCGGGATGTGGACGGTGATGAAGTCGCTCTTCGCCATGAGGTCCGGCAGCGACAGCAGCGTCACACCGAGCTGCTGCGCGCGGGCCGGGGTCACGTAGGGGTCGTAGGCGACGAGGCGCACGCTGAAGGGTGCGAGCCGCTGCGCGACGAGGGTGCCGATGCGGCCGAGGCCGACGACCCCGACGGTCTTCTCGTAGAGCTCGACACCCGTGAACCGGGAGCG
>JBQCCU010000148.1:0-2978 GCA_051961935.1 Amnibacterium sp.
CGGCCACGTCCTCCTTGCGGACGAACCGGCTCGCGCCCGCGAAGCCTGCCGGCGTCGGCAGGTCCGCGTTCACGCTCCAGCCGCCCCCGAACCACCGGAACTGCTCGTGGGCGAGGTCCATCGCCTGCTGCCGGTCGGGCGCCCAGCAGATGGGCACCTGCCCGATGGCCCGGCCGGCCGGCGCATCCGCGTCCCGGGCGTCGTGCCAGCCCTGGATCAGCTCGGGCTTCGGATCGGTCGCGATCAGATGGTCCGCAAGGGGCGCGAACCGGCCGATGCCGGACTCGCCGGAGACGGCGAGCCCGATCGGGACCCCGCCGTCGGGCGCGTCCCAGATGCGCGCCGAGTCGACACGGAAGTACTCGCCCTCCCACGTGACGAGCTCCCCGGTGTGCAGCGCGCGGATGATGTGCACCGCCTCCTCGAGCATGTCCTGGCGCTGCTGCACCGGCGGCCAGCCCTCACCGACGACGTGCTCGTTCAGGTTCTCGCCCGCGCCCATCCCGAGCAGGAAGCGGCCGTCGGAGAGCACCTGCATCGTGGCGGCCTTCTGCGCGACGACGGCCGGGTGGTAGCGGATAGTGGGGCAGGTCACGTAGGTGGCGAGCTCGACCCGGCTGGTGGCGTGCGCGACGGCGCCGAGCATCGTCCAGGCGTAGCCCGCGTGCCCCTGCTCGGTGAGCCAGGGGGAGTAGTGGTCGCTCGAGACCTCGAAGTCGAAGCCGACCTCCTCGGCGCGGATGCCGTAGGAGACGATCTCCTTCACGCCGCTCTGCTCCGTCATGAGCGTGTACCCGAACCTGGTCATCGCTTCGTCCTTCCGTCGCCGGTCGGGGCCAACCGTAGGTCGCGGGCCGGTTCCGCGGATGGGATGCCGCTGAGCGGGAGCCGAGCGCCTGCTCCGGGGGCCTGCGCCGCGTCCCCGTCTCCTCGGCAAGGGCTGGGAGCACCCCGACCTCGGTACGGCGGCGTCCGCCGCCACCCGCAGAATGCTGCGGTGACCCCTGCCGCCCTCCTGCGCGCGAAGCTGCTCGAGGTGCTGTCGGGGCAGCCAGCCGGGGTGCCGGAGTGGACCCGGGCGCTCGCCGACGGCGAGGACGCCGGCTACTTCGAGCCGGACGGCGCGGTGTGGACCGTGCACCGCGACATCGCGACCCTGGTCGCGGGCCCCCGCGCCCTGCTGATGCAGGCGCTCCATCCCGGTGCGATGGCGGGCGTGCACGACCACTCGCGGTACCGGGAGGACCCGTTCGGCCGACTCGACGGCACGATCCGCTGGATCACGACCGTGAGCTTCGGCAGCACCGGCCAGGCGCGCGGCGCGAGCGCCTGGGTGTCGCGGATCCACGAGCGCGTCGCCGGCACCTACGAGGACGCGGCCGGCCGGCCGGTGCCGTACGCCGCGAGCGACCCCGACCTCCTCGCGTGGGTGCACCTCGCCTTCGCCGACTCGTTCCTGCGCACCCACCTGCTGCTGTCGACCCACCCGATCCCGGGCGGCCCCGACGCGTACGTGCGCGACTGGGCGGTCGCCGGCGAGCTGATGGGGGTCGAGCACCCGCCCCGCAGCGTCGCCGAGCTCGACGCGCAGCTCGACGCCGTCTGGGCGAGCGGCGTGCTGCGGGTGGACGATCGGGTGCGCGACGCGGTCCGGTTCATCCGCCGGCCGCCGCTGCCCGCGGTGCTGCGACCGACCTATCCGCTGCTGTTCGGCGGCGCGGTCGCCGCCCTGCCGGCGCGTGCCCGGCTGATGCTCGGGCTGCGCCCTCCCGGCGCCGCCGGGCTGGCCGCGACCCGGGCCGTGCTCGCCTCCACCGCCCGGCTGCTCGGACCCGCCGCGGCCGTCGGGCAGGCGCGGCAGCGCCTCGCGCGGCTCGGCGCGCGGCCGGTCAGCGCGCGCTCGGACTCGTCCGCGACGCTCGGCTGAGCGATCCACCGACGGAAGGAAGCGCACATGCCCACTCGAACCGCACGCACCGCCTGGGACGGCGGCCTCATGGACGGCGGCGGCCAGGTCGAGCTCACGAGCTCCGGCGTCGGCACCTACGAGGTGTCGTTCCCGCGCCGCGCCGCCGACGACGCCCAGGGCGTCACCAGCCCGGAGGAGCTCGTCGCCGCCGCCCACTCGGCGTGCTACGCGATGCAGCTCTCGGCGGTGCTCGCCGAGGCGGGCGGCACGCCGCACTCGCTCGACGTGAGGGCGGACGTCACGCTCGGGCCGGACACGCAGGGGTTCAGGATCTCCGGCATCGCGCTCACCGTGCGCGGCGAGGTCGAGGGGCTCGACGCCGAGGGCTTCGCGGAAGCGGCCCGGAACGCGAAGGACACCTGCCCGGTGAGCAAGGCGCTCACCGGCACCACGATCACCCTCGACGCCGCGCTCGTCGAGTGAGCGGATGCGGGCGGGGCGGCCGTGCCCGTCCCGCCCGCCCTACAGCCAGTCGCGGCGCTTGAACATCACGTAGAGGAACACGCAGACCGCGAGCATGAGCAGCAGCGCGTAGGCGTAGCCGAACGGCCACGACAGCTCGGGCATGACCTTGAAGTTCATCCCGTAGATCGACGCGATGAGCGCCGGCGCGAAGCCGATCGCCGCCCACGAGGAGACGCGCTTCACGTCGTCGCCCTGCTTGAGGCTCGACTGGGTGAGCCGGGCCATCTGGTCGTTCTGCCGCTGCCCGACGAGGGTCGCGTTGACGGTGAGGGCGTTCTGCAGCAGCACGCGGAAGGAGTCCACCCGCTCCTGCACGCGCGCGACGTGGTCGAGCACGTCGCGCAGGCCCCGGCGCACCTCCAGCTGCCGGTCGTCGCCCTCGAGCTCGGCCCGCACCTGGGTGATGATCTCGGTCAGGGGGGCGATCGCGCGCTGGAACATCATCACCTCGCGCGACAGCTCGTAGATCCGCTGGGACACGTTGCGGTCGCCGCCGAAGAGCTGGTCCTCGATCTCGTCGATGTCGTTCTGCAGGCCGGCGACG
>JBQCCU010000149.1:0-3594 GCA_051961935.1 Amnibacterium sp.
GCGACCGCACCCCACGTCGTCGTCCTGTTCGGGGCGGCCGGGGACCTCGCGAAGCGCAAGCTGCTGCCCGGGATGGCGAACCTCGTGCTCTCCTCCCTCGCCCCCGACATCGAGATCGTGGGCACCTCCCTCGAGGAGCTCGACGACGACTCGTACCGCGCCCAGGCGAAGGCGGCGCTCGACGAGTTCGACCGGCGCCGGCTCAGCGAGTCCGAGTGGGAGGACTTCGCCTCGAAGCTCCACTACGTCCCGAGCTCGGCCGGCCCGGATGCGCTCGCGCGCGCCGTGCACGCGGCGGAGGAGCGCCTCGGCCCCGAGGCGCACCGCATCCACTACCTGTCCGTGCCGCCGAAGGCCGCCCTCGCCGCGGTCGACACGATCGCCGCGGCCGGGCTCGTCGACGGCTCCCGGATCATCATGGAGAAGCCGTTCGGCACCGACCTGGCCTCGGCGGTCGAGCTGAACCGCCGGCTGCACAACACCGTCACCGAGGACCAGATCTTCCGGATCGACCACTTCCTCGGGAAGGAGCCGGCGCAGAACATCCTCGCGATCCGCTTCGGCAACGGCCTCTTCGAGCCGATCTGGAACCGCAACTTCATCCAGCAGATCCAGATCGACGTGCCGGAGACCCTCGGCATCGAGCAGCGCGCCGCGTTCTACGAGTCGACGGGCGCCTACCGGGACATGGTCGTGACGCACCTGTTCCAGATCCTCGCGTTCGTCGCGATGGAGGCGCCGACGGCCCTCGAGCCGCAGGCGATCAGCGAGGAGAAGAACAAGGTCTTCCGCTCGATGGCGCCGATCGACCCGGACAACGTCGTGCGCGGCCAGTTCGTCGGTTACAAGGACATCCCCGGCGTCTCGCCGGAGAGCGAGACCGAGACGTTCGTCGCGCTCAAGTGCTTCATCGACAACTGGCGCTGGGCGGGCGTCCCCTTCTACCTCCGCACGGGCAAGAAGATGGCCGAGGGCCAGCGCATCATCTCGATCGCGTTCAAGGAGCCGCCGCGGAGCATGTTCCCGCCGGGGAGCGGCGTGGGCGCGAAGGGGCCGGACCACCTCACGTTCGACCTCGCCGACGCCTCGAAGATGTCGCTGTCGTTCTACGGCAAGCGCCCGGGGCCCGGCATGCGGCTCGACAAGATCAGCATGCAGTTCTCGATGCAGGAGCAGGCGAACGCCGGCGACGTGCTCGAGGCGTACGAGCGCCTGATCCTCGACGCGATGCGGGGCGACCACACGCTGTTCACCACCGCGGAGGGCATCGAGCGGCTCTGGGAGGTCTCGCAGCCGCTGCTCGACGACCCGCCCCCCGTGCGGCCGTACGCGACGGGCAGCTGGGGGCCGAACGCCATCCACCAGCTCATCGCGCCGTTCGCGTGGCGGCTGCCGTTCGAGCGGGTGTGGCGGGAGTCGCACCACTGATCGTCGCCTGCCGTTCGCCGAAAGGCGCGGGTCGGAGACCGGGCGGCCGCCCGCCCCGGGGCTAGTCTTCGCGGATGCCCGGGACAGGCGAGCTCATCGGCGGTCGGTACCGCCTCGGCCCCGCGATCGGGTCCGGCGGCATGGGGACGGTCCGCCGGGCGCGCGATCTGCGGTTCGACCGCGACGTGGCCATCAAGCTGCTCCGCACGAGCGGGGACCCGCGCCACGAGGAGCGGATGCGGCGGGAGACGCGCCTGCTCGGCGCGCTGCAGCACCCGAACCTCGTCGCCGCGTACGACACGGGGATCGACCTCACGGACGACGGGCCGATGCCGTGGCTCACGATGGAGCTCGTCCGCGGCCCCGACCTCGGCGTGCTGCTGCGCGAGCGCGGCCGGCTCGGCTCCGAGGACGTGCGCCGCATCCTGCACGACGTCGCCGAGGCACTCGTGGCGCTGCACGGCTCGGGCGTGGTGCACCGCGACCTCAAGCCCGCGAACATCCTGCTCACCCACGAGCCCGGCGACCGGCCCTGGCACGCGAAGCTCGCGGACCTCGGCATCGCGCTCGCGGAGGACACCGCCGCCATCACGACCACCGGCCAGGTGATGGGCACCGCCGCCTACCTCAGCCCCGAGCAGGTGTCGGGCGAGGACGTGGACGCGGCCACGGACGTCTACGCCCTCGGCCTCGTGGCGCTGGAGGCGCTCACCGGCACGCATCCGTTCCGCGGCGGCCCGGTCGAGGCGGCGACGGCGCGGCTGGTCCGGCCGCCGCAGATCCCCGCGTGGCTGCCGGTGCAGTGGCGGGTGCTGCTCGAGGCGATGACGACGATCGACCCGCGGCAGCGTCCCTCGTCGGGGCAGGTCGCCCGGGCGACGGCGGCGCCGCTGCCCGTCGCCGAGCCGCCCGCAGGGGAGCAGCCTCCCGTGTTCGACGACGCCCAGACCGTGCCGTTCCAAGCCATGGCCCCGACCGCCGTGCTCGGCGCCACGCCGTCCCCGCCGTCGCCGTCGCGCCGCCGCACGGTGCCGCTCGGCATCGCCGCGGCCATCGTGCTCGGCCTCGCCGGCGGCGGGGCGGCGCTGCTCGCGACGGCGCCGCACACGCACGCCCCGGCCCCGGCCCGGCACACCGCATCACCGGTCACGGTCCAGCGGACGCCGACGCCCATGCCCACGCGGACCGTCACCGTCGTGCACACGGTGACACCGACCCCCGCCGCGACGGTGCACCGCGCCGCGACCGCGCCGGTGCAGCGCCCCCCGGTCAAGCACTGGCGGCCACCCGGGCACGACCGCGGCGGCCACGGACACCACGGGGACGGCTGAACCTCAGCGGGCAGCGAGGCGGCGACCAGCACGGACCCGGGGCCCTCTCAAGCCGGCCGGGTTAGCGTCGGGACATGGCCGACGAACTGAAGCCCGGCGACCACGTCACGTGGAGGTCGCACGGCGGCGAGGCGGAGGGCGAGGTCGAGCGCTAGCTCACGAGCGACACCCAGGCCGCCGGCCGCACGGTGCGGGCGTCGAAGGACGACCCGCAGTACCTCGTGAGAAGCGACAAGAGCGGCGGCGAGGCGGTCCACAAGCCGTCCGCCCTGCACGAGAAGTAGGAGTGGAACGATGGCTGAACCGGTCGACTCGTGGAAGGCGGGCGAGCGCGTCCGCATCCGTTCGACGAACCAGGAGGGCTACGTCGCCACGACGAGCGGCCTGTCGGTCGTCACCATGCAGACCGACGAGGCCGACGTGCACGCGGTGCTCGTCTACCTGCGCGAGACCACGGAGTTCAAGCTGATCCCGATCGAGGGCCTCGACCGCATCGACGTCGCGTAGCGCCGCCGGCGCACGGCAGACTGGCGGGCGTGTCCTTCAACGCCCGCCTGCGCCGACTCGTCGGCATCGGCGGCGGGCGCGGCTCCGTGGCGTCGAGCAGCCTGCGGAACGCCGCGCAGATCGACGTCTACGGGACCGTGCGGCGACCCGGCCCCTTCGACGCGCCCCCGCCCGAGCCGGTGCAGCTCGCCGCGCCCCTGCCGTGGGAGCTCCAGGACTCCGACGCCGGCGCCGTCGCCGACTGGGTCAACCGGCTTCCGGGCGCCGAACGTCGGCGGCCGGGCCGTGAACCTCTAGCGTGATCCCATGAGCGTTCAGACCGAACTCG
>JBQCCU010000150.1:0-4595 GCA_051961935.1 Amnibacterium sp.
TACTCGACGGAGAGGAACCCCATGACCGACCGGCGCGACGAGGCTCCCCGTATCCTCGGCACCCTGCACGCGGTCGACGGCCGCGGGCTCGTCCGCATCCGAGGCCGGGTCGACGCGGCCCCCGAGGTGGTCTGGGCCGCCCTCACCGATCCGGCCAGGC
The DNA here is from genome assembly GCA_051961935.1 of Amnibacterium sp. GTDB lineage: Bacteria > Actinomycetota > Actinomycetes > Actinomycetales > Microbacteriaceae > Amnibacterium. The sequence continues at coordinate 161 of JBQCCU010000150.1, forward strand.
TCGCCGACTGGCTCGGCAGCGTCGAGGGCGACCTGCGCGAGGGGGGCGCCTACCACGGCCGCTTCCGCGTGAGCGAGTGGGACGGAACCGGTCGCATCCTCGTCTGCGAGCCGCCGCGGCGCCTCGTGGTCTCGGCGAGCGAGGACGACCACGACGTCCAGGACGAGCAGCACGTGACGACGATCACCGTCGCGCCCGACAGCGGCGGCAGCGCGATCCTCGTGGAGGAGCAGGGCATGCCGCTCGCGATGATCGCCGCCTACGGCGCCGGCACGCAGGTGCACGTCGAGGACCTCGTCGCGTACGTGGGGGGATCACCCGAGCGGCACACGGCGGACCGCTTCGGCGTGCTCTGGCCGGGCTACAAGGCCCTGCCCGTCGAAAGCGCCTGACGCGCCGCGCTCGACGCCTGAGCTCACCATCCGCGCGCCCCGAAGGCCTCGCCGATCAGATCGGCGAAGAGCTCGTCCTCATCCGCCACCACCCCGCGCCGGACGAACCACTCGCAGACGTTGTGGCAGTCCCGCTGCAGCATCGCAGGGCCGTTCGGGTTCGCCGCCACGTCGACGAGCTGCGGCAGGTCGATGACCACCACGCGGTCGCGGTGCACCAGCAGGTTGTAGGGGGAGAGGTCGCCGTGCGCGAACCCCGCCCGTGCTAACCCGCGCAGTATCTCGACGACCTGCTCGAACCGGTCCCGCGCGTCCGCCGCATCCGGCCGGGTCTCGGCGAGGCGCGGAGCGGCCGCGTTGCCGTCGCCGATGAACTCCATCAGCACCTCGGTCCCGTCGATCTGCACCGGATAGGGCACCGGCACCCCGAGGGACCACATCCGGCAGAGGGCCTCGAACTCCGCGCCGGCCCACTGCACGGCCGCGACCGCCCTGCCGTGGGCGCTCCCGCGTTGCACCGCCCGAGCGTCACGGGTGTTCCGCATCCGCCGGCCCTCCTGGTACGCGGCGGAACGGTGGAAGTCGCTCTGATCCGGGCTGCGGTAGCGCTTCGCGGCGAGCAGGCAGGCGGCGTCCGGGTCGCCCGGCACGGCGCGCTCGAGGAGGAAGAGGTCGGCCTCCTTGCCGGTCTTCACGATGCCGAGCTCGGTGTCGACCGCGGCGGCGGACGTGACGACCCAGTCCGGATGCGGCGCCGGTCCGCGGTGGGTGGGGATGACGGCGGGCCAGGTCGACCAGCGCTGGCCGGCGCCCGGTTCGAAGGTCGAGAACTGCAGGGATTCGACGGACTCGTCGAAGAACGACACGGGGACTCCAACAGGGGCAGGAGACCGCCGGAGTCTGGTTACGCGGCGGCCCCGAGGAACGAGAGGTGGGAGGAGGGCACGCCGAACACCGTCATGGCGCTCTCCCTTCTCGTCACTGCCGCTGCGGGTCCCGTTCGGACCGCGCGGATGCACCGTAGCGGTCCGGCTGCCGCGAGCGCCAGGGGGCCCACCCGAAGACCCTGTGGACGGCGATGCCGCCGCTCCTAGCATTCGACGATGGACGGGGCGTCGGGCGCCGAGCGGCGGACGGGCCTCACGGCCGACGAGGTGGCCGAGCGCGTGCGCCTCGGCCGCACCAACCGCCGACCGCCGACGAGCAGCCGCAGCGTCTGGGCGGTGGTGCGCGCCAACCTCTTCACCTACTTCAACGGCATCGTCTTCGGCGGGTTCGGCGTGCTGCTCGCCCTCGGGTTCTGGCAGGACGGCCTCTTCGGGCTCACCGCGCTGGCCAACACCGTCATCGGGATCGCGCAGGAGCTCCGCACGAAGCGGTCGCTCGACCGGCTCGCCATCCTCACGGCGCCGCGCGCGCGGGTGCTCCGCGACGGGACGGAGGCCCTGGTGCGGAGCGAGGAGGTCGTCCTCGACGACCTCCTGGTGCTGCGCCCGGGGGAGCAGCTCGTCGCCGACGCGGTGCTGCTCGAGGCCAGGGGGCTCGCCGCGGACGAGTCCCTGCTCACGGGCGAGTCGGCTCCCGTCGCACGGAACCGGGGTGACGCCGTGTCCTCGGGCGTCACGATCGTGGCGGGCACGGCGCTCGCGCGGGTCACCGCGGTGGGCGCGGCCGCCGTCGCGGGCCGCCTGGCGGCGGAGTCCCGGCGGTTCTCGCTCGTCCGCTCCGAGCTGCGGAGCGCCACCAGCCGGCTGCTGCGCTGGATCGGCTGGGCCCTCGTGCCGCTGTCGCTGCTCATGCTGAACGCGCAGGTGCAGGTCCAGGGCGGCTGGCCGAGCGCCCTCCGCAGCGACCGATGGCGCACCGCCGCCGTCGACACGATCTCCGCCGTGATCGCCATGATCCCGCTCGGGCTCGTGCTGATCACGAGCATCACCTTCGCGGTCGGCGCCGCATCCCTCGCCCGGCGGCGCGTGCTCGTGCAGGAGCTCGCCGCGGTCGAGGGCCTCGCCCGCGTCGACGTGCTGTGCATCGACAAGACCGGCACGCTGACGGATGGGCGGACGGAGCTCGAGGGCGTCCACCTCGCGGACGGGGTCGAGCTGCCGGAGTCGGCGTGGGCGAGCGCGCTCGGCTGGTTCGCGGCAGCGCCCTGGGCGGGACCGACCGTCGGCAGCCTCGCCGAGCGCTTCCCGCCGCATCCGGTGGAGACGGGACCGGTCGTGGAGTTCTCCTCCACCCGCCGCTGGAGCGCAGCGGTGCTCGACGGTGCCGCGCCGGGCACCTGGGTGCTCGGGGCGCCGGAGCGCGTCGGCGAGCTCCTCGGCTTCGGGGGCCCGCCGGATACCCGTCCCGCCTCCGCCGCGGCGGTGCGCCGCGCGGCCGAGCTCGCGGCGGTCGGCCTGCGCACGCTCCTGCTCGCCCACACGGCCGAGCGGATGGACGCGGCCGACGCGGACGCCGAGCGGCCGCCCGAGGGGCTCCGCCCGGTCGCGATCCTCGCCTTCCGCGAGCACGTCCGTCCGGATGCGAGGACCACGCTCGCGTACTTCCGGGAGCAGGGGGTGGAGGTCCGGATCCTCTCGGGAGACGACCCGCGAACCGTCACGGGGATCGCGCGTGCGGTCGGCCTCGACCGACCGGATGCGGTGGACGCGGACGCCCTGCCGGAGGAACCGGAGGCGTTCGCCCGCGCGGTCGTCGCCGAGCGGGTGCTCGCGCGGGTGACGCCCGCGCAGAAGGTGGCGGCGGTCCGGGCCCTGCAGGCCGCCGGCCGCACGGTCGCGATGACGGGCGACGGCGCGAACGACGCGCTCGCGGTCAAGGTCGCCGACCTCGGCATCGCGATGGGGTCGGGCGCGGCGGCGACGAAGGCGGTCTCCCGCATCGTCCTGCTCGACGACGCGTTCGCCGGGCTCCCGGACGTCGTGGCGGAGGGGCGCCGTGCCGTGGCGAGCATCGAGCGGGTCTCGATCCTGTTCCTCACGAAGACGACCTACGCGATGGCCCTGTCCGCGGTGCTCGGGGTCCTGCTCCTGCAGACGCCGTTCCTGCCCCGGCAGCTCTTCGTGACGGACGGCCTCACCATCGGCATCCCGGCGTTCCTCCTCGCCCTGCTGCCGGATGCGCGCCGCTACCGGCCCGGTTTCCTCCGCCGCGCCCTCGGCTCGGCCGTGCCGAACGGGCTCGTGGTGGCGGCCTGCCTCGTGGCGCTGGCGCTGACGGGCCGGTTCGCGGGCGTCGCGGCGGCGCCGGTCCGCACTTGCGCCACCGTGCTGCTCGCGGTCCTCGGGCTCTGGGTGCTCGGACGCCAGGCGCGCCCCCTGCGGGGCCTCCGGCTCGTCGTCGTCGTGATCATGGTCGCCGCTGCGGTGCTCGGTGCCCTGCTGCCGGCGACCGAGACGTTCCTCGGCCTGCTCGCCCCGCCGGCGTGGTGCGCCCGGCTCACGGCGGTGCTCGCCGTGTCGGGGTGCGTCCTCATCGAGGTGGTGCAGCGGCTGCGCGAGGGCCGGAGGGCGGATTACCGGAGGGCGGATTAGGGGGACGGCCGTCGCAGGGCCCGCCGCCTCGCCTCGAGCTCCTGCTCGTCGATCTCGCCGCGCGCGAACCGCTCCTCCAGGATCCGAGTCGCCTCATCCGAGCGCGGAGGCCCGGGACGGCCCCGCACCACCGCCGTGACCACGACGGCCCCGGCGACGAGCAGCGCCAGGACGAGGACCGCGAAGAGGGTCCAGGGGACCACGCCCCAGGGGCCGTAGCCGCCCCATCCGTCCATCACGTCGATCACCTCGCGACGACACTCCCCGCCGGGCGCCGGGACGGCCAGAGCACTTCGCCTCCCCGCCTCCGCCACGGCGGGCGCTTGCTTGACTGTGCACGTGCCGTCCGCCGCCCGCTCGATCGCCACCGGGATCCGTGCCAGTCGCCGGACTCCCTTCCTCCAGGTCGTGAAGACTTCCGTCGCGGTCGTCGTCGCGTGGCTGGTCGCGGGGCTCACCGTGGGCACGGAGCTGCCGATCTTCGCGGCGATCGCCGCGCTGCGC
>JBQCCU010000151.1:0-3649 GCA_051961935.1 Amnibacterium sp.
CGACGAGGTTCGTGATGAGCGTGCCCGCCCACAGCTTCGCGAGCTGCCCGACGGTGCCCTCCCGCGCGACGACCGCCGCGATGGGGAGCAGGAAGTTCTCGGTGAAGAGCTCGCTCTTGGCGAGCAGCAGCGCGACGAAGCCGATGCCGAACGCGATCGCCGCGAGCAGCTTCTCGCCGGTCGTGTGGAGCACCGCGAGGTAGGCCATCACCCCGGTGCCGACCTCGAGGCCGCCGGCGAGGCCGGTCGCGAGTAGCACGCGGAGGCGGCGGTTCAGCCGCTGCGCGCCCTGCTCGACGACGGCGTCGAACGACTCGGCGACCTCGTCCTCGACGGGCGCCTCCGACGCGCCGAGCTCGGCGCGCCGCTCGTCGCGCATGCCCAGCTCAGCGGTACGCCGCGAGGCCGCGGACGCCGCCGGGGACGTGCCGCTCGTCCGGCCCCACGTACTCGGAGAGGGGGCGGATCAGCGCGTTCGACTCGAGCTGCTCCATCACGTGCGCGGTCCAGCCGACGACGCGGCTCGCGACGAACAGCGGCGTGAACGTCCACGTGTCGAAGCCGAGCAGTGCGTAGGCGGGGCCGCTCGGGTAGTCGAGGTTCGGGCGGATCCCCTTCCGCTCGAGCATCCGCGCCTCGAGGCGCTCGTAGAGCTCGGCGAGCCCGTGGGCCTCGCGCTTCGCCACGAGCCAGTCGAGCGCCGCCTTCATCGTCGGCACCCGGGAGTCGCCGTTCTTGTACACCCGGTGGCCGAAGCCCATGATCTTCCGCTTCTCGGCGAGCGCCGTCTCGAGCCAGGCGTCGACGGCCTCGGGGCTGCCGATCTCGTCGAAGACCCGCATGACGGCCTCGTTGGCGCCCCCGTGCAGCGGCCCCTTGAGGGCGCCGACCGCGGCGGTGACCGCCGAGTAGAGGTCGGCGAGGGTCGAGGTGACGACCCTCGCGGTGAAGGTCGACGCGTTGAAGGAGTGCTCCGCGTACAGCACCATCGAGATGCGGAACACGTCCGCCTCGATGTCGCCCGGCTCCTCGCCGAACGTCATCCAGAGGAAGTTGCGGGAGTAGTCGAGGTCGTCCCGCGGGGGGACGAGCGCCTCGCCGTGACGGCGGCGCTGGTCGTACGCGACGACGGCCGGCAGCACCGCGAAGAGGCGGACGGCCTTCGCGAGGTTCGCCTCACGGGTCGCCACGTCCGCGTCCGGGTCGAGCGCGCCGAGCACGCTGACGGCGGTGCGCACGACGTCCATCGGATGCGCACTGGTCGGCAGGCCGTCGATCACGGTCTTCAGCTCGGGGGGCAGCGCCCGCTGTGCGCGCTCCTCGGCCTGGAAGGCGGCGAGCTGCTCGTCCGTGGGCAGCTCCCCGTACCACAGCAGCCAGGCGACCTGCTCCATCGAGCAGGACGCGGCGAGCTCCTGCACCGGGTAGCCGCGGTAGAGGAGCGAGTTCGTCTCGGGGTTCACCTTCGAGATCGCCGTCGTGTCGACGACGACCCCCGCGAGCCCCTTCTTGATGTCGGCCATACCGCTCCCGTCAGCCCCGGTTGCCGGTGAGATCGAAGGTGAAGACGCCCTCGTCGAAGGCGGTGGTCCCGGCGTAGTCGAGCAGATCGTAGAGGTCGGCCCTGGTCTGCATCTCGGGAACCACCCCCTGCAGGCTGCCCGTCTCCTTCAGCTCCGCGAGCCCGCGCTCCGCGGCGCCCATCGCGAGCCGCAGCAGGGACACCGGGTGGATGACGAGGTCCACGCCGACGTCCTGCAGCGCCGAGTGAGGGAAGAGATCGCTCTTCCCGAACTCCGTCATGTTCGCGAGGATCGGCACGTCGATCGCCTTGCGGACGGCAGCGAACTCGTCGAGCGAGGCGAGCGCCTCGGGGAAGACGGCGTCGGCGCCCGCGTCGACGAGGGCCTTCATCCGGTCGATCGCGGCGGGGAGCCCGTCGATGCCGCGGATGTCGGTGCGCGCCATGATCAGGAAGTCGGGATCGCGGCGCGCCTGGACGGCGGCGCGGATGCGCTTCACGGCCACGTCCTCGCCGACGACCTGCTTGCCGTCGAGGTGCCCGCAGCGCTTCGGGTTCACCTGGTCCTCGAGGTGCATGCCGGCGACGCCCGCGTCCTCGAGCACCTGCACGCTGCGGGCGACGTTCATCGGCTCGCCGAAGCCGGTGTCGGCGTCGACGAGGGCGGGCAGCGCGGTCACGCGGGCGATCTGCTGGGACCGCCCCGCGACCTCGGTGAGCGAGGTGAGGCCGATGTCGGGCAGGCCGAGGTCGGCCGACAGCACGGCGCCCGAGATGTAGACGCCGTCGAAGCCCATCCGCTCGATCAGCATCGCCGAGAGGGGGTTGAACGCGCCGGGCAGCACCTGGAGGCGGCCGGAGCCGAGCGCCTCGCGGAAGGCGCGGCGCTTGACGTGCGGGGGAGGGGCGGCGTGCAGCACTTGGGTGTCCTTCCGGGATCGGGTCAGAGCAGGCCGGCGGGCGGCACCGGCAGGTCGGGCGCCTCGAAGGTGAGCCGCCGCACCTCCTCCGCGCCCAGCTCCGGCAGGCGCTCGGCGAGCGCGAGGAACGCCGCCGACTCGGCCTCGGGCACGAGCCGGCCGGCGAGGGCGCGGAGCTTCGCGACGTAGTCGGGGCGCGTGAACGGCCGGGCGCCGGCCGGATGCGCGTCCGCCACCGCGATCTCCTCGACGAGCGTCGTGCCGTCGGCGAGCTCGATCTCCGCGCGACCGCCGAAGGCCCGTCGCATCGGGTCGGGGTCGTGGTAGCGCGCGGTCCACGCCGGGTCCTCGCGCGTCTCGATCCGCCGCCACAGCGCCACGGTGTCGGGACGGTGGGCGCGCTCCGGCGCGTAGGAGGCGACGTGGTCCCAGGCGCCGTCCTGGAGCGCGACGGCGACGATGTACGGCAGCGAGTGGTCGAGGGTCTCGCGGGTGGCGTCGGGGTCGTACTTCTGCGGGTCGTTCGAGCCGGAGCCGATCACGAAGTGCGTGTGGTGGCTCGTGTGCAGGACCATCCGCCGCACCCGCTGCGGATCGGTGAGCTCGGGATGCTCGCGGCCGAGGCGGCGGGCGAGATCGATCCACGCCTGCGCCTGGTACTCCGCGGAGTGCTCCTTCGTGTACGAGTCGAGGATCGCCCGCTTCGGCTCGCCCGGCTCCGGCAGCGGCACCCGGTAGACGGCGTCGGGGCCGTCGAGCAGCTGCGCGATCACCCCGTCCTCGCCCTCCCAGATCGGGGCCGGGCTCGTCTGGCCGCGCATCGCCCGGTCGACGGCCTCGATGGCGGCCTTGCCGGCGAAGGCGGGGGCGTAGGCCTTCCAGCTCGAGATGACGCCCTTGCGGGACTGCCGGGTCGCGGTGCTCACGTGCACGGCCTGCCCGATCGCCTGCGCGATCACGGGCACAGGCAGCGACAGCAGCGTGCCGAGCCCGGCGGCCACGGCGGGCGCGAGGTGGGCGACGTGATCGATCTTGTGCGCGTGCAGGCTGATGCCGCGAGCGAGGTCGATCTGCACCTCGTACGCGGTGGCGATCGCACGGGTCAGGGCGTCGCCGCTCGCGCCCACGTGCTGCGCCACGGCGAGCAGCGGGGGGATCGAGTCGCCCGGATGCGCGTACTCGGCGGCGAGGAACGTGTCGTGGAAGT
>JBQCCU010000152.1:0-8562 GCA_051961935.1 Amnibacterium sp.
GAGCCGGGCGACCACGGCGCGACGGCCGAGCTCCTCCACCTCCGCGGCGGCGTCGTGGGCCGGCTTCTCCTCGTCGTCCGTGTGCCAGGTGATGCCGACATCCATCCCGGCCGCGGCGAGGGCGACGGCCGTCGCCCTCCCGATGCCGGAGTCGGAGCCGGTGACGATCGCGGTCCTCGGGGTGAATGCCATGCCGCGAGCGTGCGCAGCGATCCTCCGCAGGCTCCGGAAGAACGCTCCGCGTCTCCCTAGGATGGTCCGCCGTGGCAGGCCGCGATCGCACCGACATGACCGATCCCACCTGGTGGCGGGACGCCGTCGTCTACCAGGTCTACCCGCGCAGCTTCGCCGACGGGAACGCCGACGGGATCGGCGACTTCGCCGGCCTCATCGGCCGCATCCCGTACCTCGAACGGCTCGGCGTCGACGCCGTGTGGCTGAGCCCCTTCTACCCGTCGGCCCTCGCCGACGGCGGGTACGACGTCGACGACTACCGGGACGTCGACCCGCGGATCGGCACCCTCGCGCTCTTCGACGAGCTCGTCGCGACGGCGCACGCCGCGGGGATCCGGGTGATCGTCGACATCGTGCCGAACCACTCCTCGGACCGGCACGAGTGGTTCCGCGCCGCCCTCGCGGCGGCTCCCGGCTCGCCCGAACGCGACCGCTACGTGTTCCGCGACGGCCTCGGGCAGCACGGCGAGCTGCCCCCGTCGGACTGGGTGTCGCACTTCGGCGGCAGCGCGTGGACGCGGGTCGCGGACGGGCAGTGGTACCTGCACCTCTTCGCGCCCGAGCAGCCGGACTGGAACTGGGACAACGACGAGGTGCGGGAGGACTTCCACCGCACCCTGCGCTTCTGGAGCGACCGCGGGGTCGACGGCTTCCGCGTCGACGTCGCGCACGCGCTCGCGAAGGACCTCGCCGAGCCGCTCCGCAGCCACCCGCACGTGAACTCGATGGACATCGAGGTCGACGGGACGAACCCGCTGTTCGACCGCGACGACGTGCACGAGATCTACCGGGGCTGGCGCCGGGTGTTCGACGAGTACGACCCGCCGCGCACGGCCGTCGCGGAGGCGTGGGTGCCGGTGGAGCGCCGGGTGCTGTACGCGAAGCCCGACGAGCTCGGCCAGGCGTTCGAGTTCGACCTCGTCAAGGCCGACTGGGACGCGAGCCAGCTGCGGGAGGTGATCGTCGACAGCCTCGAGCGCGCCCGCGCGGCCGGTGCCTCGTCGACGTGGACGTTCTCGAACCACGACGTGGTGCGGCACGCGAGCCGGTTCGGACTGCCCGCCGGCAGCGACCTGGGCGCCTGGCTGCTCTCGAACGGCGCGGAGCCGGTCGAGGACGTCGCGCTCGGCGCCCGCCGCGCCCGTGCGGCGGCGCTGCTGCTGCTCGCGCTCCCCGGGTCCGCCTACGTGTACCAGGGGGAGGAGCTCGGTCTCCGCGAGGTCGCGACGCTCACGGCGGCCGAGCTCGAGGACCCGATCTGGATCCGCTCCGAGCACACGGAGAAGGGCCGGGACGGCTGCCGCGTCCCGCTGCCGTGGACCGCGGACGGCCCGTCGTTCGGGTTCGGCGACGGCAGGGCGCACCTGCCCCAGCCGGCGTGGTTCGGCGAGTACGCGGTCGAGCGGCAGGACGGCGCCGCCGACTCGATGCTCGAGCTCTACCGCGCGGCCCTCGCGGCGCGACACCGCCTGCACACCGACCCGGAGCTCACCAGGCACGCGTCCACGGACGCGGTGCTGCACTTCGAGCGGTCGGGCGGGTGGCACGTGGTCGTGAACCTCGGCGCCGCGCCCGCCCCGCTGCCGGCGGGCGAGGTGCTGCTCGCGAGCGCCCCGCTCGAGGGCGGCCTGCTGCCGCCGGACTCCGCCGCGTGGGTGCGGGTGCCGCCTACCGCGTGATCTCGAAGGAGGTGGCCTCGAAGGGGTCGATCGGCTCGATCTCCACATCGGCCACCTCCGCCCAGCGCGGTCCCTGCTCCAGCCAGTCGGCGAACCGCGTGAGGTCCGCCTCCTCGCCCTGCGCGGTGACCTCGACGGCACCGTCCGTGCGGTTGCGCACCCGGCCGACGAGGCCGAGCCGCTGCGCCTCGCCCTGCGCCGCCCAGCGGAAGCCGACCCCCTGCACCTGCCCCGTCACCGTGTACCGCCGCGCGACCGTCATGCAGCCATCGAAGCACCGGCGGCCCGCAGAATGGCTGCCATGGCACTGCTCCGCTGCGAGTTCTTCTCCGACGTCCTCGGCCAGTCGACCGAGGCCACCGTGCTGCTGCCGCAGGCGACGACCCGGCAGATCGGGATGGGCGGGGTCGCGGGCGGGGCGGCGCATCCGGTCCTCTACCTGCTGCACGGGCGGTCGGACGATCACACCACCTGGACGAGGCGGACCTCGCTCGAGCGCTACCTCGCGGACCGGGACCTCGCCGTGGTGATGCCGACCGGCCACCGCGGGTTCTACACCGACCAGGCGAGCGGCTACGACTACTGGACGTTCCTCACCGAGGAGCTGCCCGCCGTGATGCGCTCCTTCTTCCCGCTCTCCGCGCGGCGGGAGGACACCTTCGCGGCCGGCCTCTCGATGGGCGGCTACGGCGCCCTGAAGTGGGCGCTGCGCCGGCCGGAGGACCTCGCCGCCGCGGCGAGCCTCTCCGGGAAGCTCGACGTGCTCGACACCGACCAGACGGCGCGGGAGTGGCGCACCACGTTCGGCGACCCCGACTCCGCGATCGCGGCCGGCGACGAGCTGTTCGCACTCGCCGCGGCGCTCGACCCCGCCGACTGCCCGCCGCTGTACCAGTGGTGCGGCACCGAGGACGAGCTGCTCGACGAGAACCGGCGGTTCGCCGAGCACGCCCGCACCCTCGGGCTGCCGATCACGACGGAGGAGGGCCCGGGCGCGCACGAGTGGGACGCGTGGGACCGGATGATCCAGCGCGTGCTCGACCGGCTGCCGCTCCCCGGGAGGGCGGCGGCATGAGCGACCCCTTCGACCTGCAGCGGTTCGTGACGGCGCAGGACGACCACGGCACCTACCGGCAGGCGCTCGCCGAGCTGCGCGCCGGGCGCAAGACGAGCCACTGGATGTGGTTCGTGCTCCCGCAGATCGCGGGCCTCGGGCACAGCCCGACCGCCCGGCACTACGCGCTCCGCGGTCTCGACGAGGCCCGCGCCTACCTCTCCCACCCGGTGCTCGGGCCGCGGCTGCTCGAGACGGCCGAGGCGGTGCGGGATGCCCCCGCCGCCGACGCCGTGGCGCTGCTGGGATCGATCGACGCGCAGAAGCTGCGCTCGTCGATGACCCTCTTCGCCCGGGCGGCGCCGGACGAGCCGCGGTTCCCGGCCGTGCTCGAGCGCTGGTTCGACGGAGCCGCGGATCCGGCGACGGACGAGCGGATCTGAGCGTGCGCCGCCATCCGCTGCTCACCGCGATCCTCGTGGTCGGACTCGCGTGCGTGCTCGTCGCCGGGCTCGGCGTGGGGCTGCGCCTCCTGCCCGCCCCGGGCAGGGGGCCGCTCCCGTCGGCGACCGGCAGCACCGCGGCCGAGCAGGCCGAGCGCAGCTGGCCGGCGCCCGCGCCGATCGCCTGGCACGCCTGCGCCGACGCCGAGCTCGCCCGCGCCCAGTGCGCGAGCGTCCCCGTCCCGATGGACTGGGGGTCCCCGCGCGACGGGCGGCTCGTGCACCTCGCCGTCTCCCGCGTCCGGCACACGGTCTCGCCGTCGAAGGGCCCGATGCTCGTGAACCCCGGAGGCCCGGGGGTCAGCGGCCTCGCCCTCGCCACGATCGGCGAGAGCGTGCCGGGCGGGGCCGGGAGGGCCTACGACTGGATCGGCTTCGATCCCCGCGGCGTCGGCGCCTCCACCCCGCGGCTCAGCTGCGATCCCACGTACGCGAACGGGCCCCGGCCCCGCTTCGCGCCGCCGACCGCCGGCACGGTCGCCACGTGGCTGCAGAGGAGCGCCGCCTACGCGGAGGCCTGCGGCAAGGCGGGCGGCCCGCTGCTCGACCACATGACCACCGAGGACTCCGCGAAGGACATGGAGTACCTGCGGCTGGCCCTGAAGGCGCCGCGGATCGGCTACTACGGCTACTCCTACGGCACCTACCTCGGCCAGGTGTACGCGACGCTCTTCCCGTCGCGGGTCTCCCGGATGGTGCTCGACTCGAACGTCGATCCGCGGCGCGTCTGGTACGGCGCGAACCTCGACCAGGACGTCGCGTTCCAGACCACCGTGGTGCGGTTCTTCGCCTGGGTCGCGCAGCACGACGACGTCTACGGCCTCGGCTCGACCACGGCCGACGTCGAGCAGGCGTACGCGCACACCGCGCAGGCGCGCGAGCGGGCGCCCGCGGCCGGGGTGCTCGGGCCGGACGAGCTCGCCGACACGGTGCTGGAAGCGGGGTACGTCGCCGCCGAGTACCCGACGATCGCGGGCGCCTGGGCCGACCTGGTGCAGGGGGACCCGTCGCGGATCGTGGCGGAGTGGCGCTCGATCGACTCGCCGCAGGACGACAACGGCTACGCCGTCTACCTCGCCGTCGAGTGCACCGACACCGCCTGGCCGACGTCGTTCCCCACCTGGGAGCGGGACGCGAACCGCATCGACCCGAAGGCGTCGTTCGAGACGTGGCCGAACACGTGGTTCAACATGCCGTGCCGCACCTGGCCGGCGAAGCCGCACACCCCCGTGCGGATCGACGGGACGGAGGCGCCGCCGATCCTCCTCGTCGACGAGACCCTCGACGCGGCCACCCCCTACCAGGGCAGCCTCGAGGTGCGCGCCCGGTTCCCCCGCGCGCGGCTGCTCGCGGAGCCGGGCGGGGTGAGCCACGCGGACACCCTGTCCGGCAACCGCTGCGTCGACGGCACCATCGCGCGCTACCTCGAGGACGGGACACTGCCGGCGCGCGCGGCGGGCCGCACGAGCGACGCCACGTGCGCGCCGCTCCCGCTGCCGCCCGCCGGCTGAACGCCGCCGGCCCGTCGGCCACGAATGCCGTTGGTCCCATTCCGCGCCCAGCGTCCGCGGCCTAGCGTCGGAGGGCACAGGGACCGGCCTCTCGCCGACACCGCGGCGCCCGGCCGGACGAGGAAGGAGCGACGACGATGACGGCAGGACTTCGGGCGCGGCTGACGGAGGTCGTCCGGCAGCGGGGACGCTGGACCACGGTCTACCTGGACCTCTCGACGGACCGGGAGAACCCGGAGGGGCTGCAGGAGTCCCGGCGCCGGTCGGTGCGGGACCGGATGACGGAGCGCGGCGCCTCGGACGTCGCCGCGCAGGCCGTGTTCGACCGGCTCGCGACCCCGTCGGGGCTGCCGAGCCCGTACTCGCGCTACCTGCTCGTCCGAGACGACGAGATCGCGGTGGACGAGGCGATCCCCGGCACCCCGATCGCGGAGGAGATCGTGTCCGTCGGGCCGATCCCGCTGCTCGCCCCGCTCATCCGCGGCGGCGTGGAGGACTTCGCCTACCTGGTGGTGCAGGTGAGCCGCGACGGCGGCGACATCCAGGTGCACCGAACGGGCGCGTTCTTCCCCGAGCACTCGACCACCCTGCAGGGCCGCACGGACACGCTGCACAAGATCAAGGGCGGCGGCTGGGCGCAGCTGAACATGCAGGAGCACGTCGAGGAGATCTGGAAGCAGACGCAGGGGGAGCTGTCCGTCGAGATCGACCGGCTGGTGCTCGAGCACCGGCCCCGGCTGCTCGTCATCGCGGGCGACATCCGCGCCCGCGGCCTGCTGCTCGACACCCTCGCGGACCGCAGCCGCAGCATCGCCGTGGAGCTGCCGAAGGACACCCGGTCGGCCGGCGCGGACCCGGCGGCGCTCGCCGAGTTCGCCGGGCAGCAGATCACGGCGCTGCTCGACCGCGACCAGCGGGACGTCCTCGACCTGCTGCACACGCGCCTCGGGCAGGAGCGGAGCGCGGCGAGCGCCGGGCTCGTCGCCGTGACCGAGGCGCTGCGGCAGGCGCAGGCCGACACGGTGCTCCTCGACATCGACGCGCTCGAGGGCAGCGAGCTGCTCGCCCTCGACGACGTGCCCTGGCTCGCCGCGGGGGCGGGCGACGTGGCGGCGGCGGACGTCGTGGCGAGCGTCGCGGCGGCCGAGGCGCTCATCCGCGCGGCCCTCGTGACGGACGCGACGGTGCTCACGGCCCGCGCCGCCGACCTGAACGGCGCGCCGGCGGCGGCGCTGCTGCGCTGGCCCGCGGACGTGCCCGCGAACGCCTGACCGGCTCAGGTCGTGGCGGGGAGGCCGGTCCGGCGCGTGCGCGTGAGACGGGTCTTCCCGCCGTTCAGCCACGTCGCCGCCGGGGTGTAGGCGACGACGACGCCCAGCACCCACGGCACGACGAGGACGAGCAGGAACCGCGCCCAGCGCAGCTCGTGCGGGGCGGGGAAGAGCCACATGAGGGCCGGGTGGAGGAACACCACGGTCAGGGACGCGAGCGCGAGCACCGTGGCCGCCCGGCCGAGCCAGCCGGGGGCGTCCTGCATGATGCGCTCGACGATCAGGATGACGGCGATCGAGATGCCGATCGCGATCGCGACGCTCACGACGGGCGTGCCGAGGTTCAGGTGCTTCAGGTCGAGGGGCTTCGCGACCTTGAGCGCCACGCACGCCGCGCACACGGAGAGCAGCACGAGCCCGACCGGCAGGGGAGCGTCGACCCGGGCGCGGACGGTGCGGAACGCGTGGCCCGCGACGACGTAGACGACGCAGGTGAGGGCGATCCCGAACCCGAGCGGCACGTGGGAGAGCGGCCGGGGGGCCAGCGCGCCGGCCGCCACGCCGAGCAGCGCGACGCCCCACTGGGCCCACATCGGCAGGCGCGCGATGAGCCGGTACAGGAGCGCGACGAAGAACAGGGTCGAGACGAACCAGAGGGTCACGAACGGCGCGCCGGCGCCGCCTCCGCCGATCAGGCCCCCGATCAGGCGCTTCGGGTCGAAGGAGCCGAGCAGCAGCCCGAATCCGGCGTACAGCGCGGCGAGGATGACGACCCACGCGAGGTAGGGCAGCATCAGCGTCCGCAGCCGAGTGCGCCACTCGCCGCCGAGCGTGCGGCGCTCGTTCCAGAGGTAGCCCGTGAGCAGGAAGAACAGCGGCATGTGCCAGCTGTAGGTGAACTCGCGGGCGATCGGGCTCGAGGAGAAGACGTGGCCGCCGACGACGGCGACGAGGCCGATCACCCGCACCAGGTCGATGCCAGCGTTGCGCGCGAGCGCCGGCCGCACCGGGCCGGCGGGCGCCTCCGGGGTCTGCGACATCCGTCCATCTCCTCGCCTGGGCGGGGGCGCGGGAGCGCGCCGATGCTCCCAGTGTGCGGGGTGCTCATCCGGAGTCCGCTGGAACGCCGGGGGAGGCCCGCGCGGGGACGACGAAGGCCGTGCTCCATCAGGAGTCACGGCCTTCGAGTGGTGTCCGAGGGGGGACTTGAACCCCCACGCCCGATAAAGGGCACTAGCACCTCAAGCTAGCGCGTCTGCCATTCCGCCACCCGGACAGGGAGCGCCTCAGGGCGCCGGAGAGAGACATTAGCACGGGCCGAAGCGCCGTCCCGGACCCCGTGCGGGAGGTCCGGGCGCGTCGTGCCAGGCTTCTCGAATGGCCTACGAACCCGCCCCGAACCGCTACGACGACTTCCCCTACCGCCGCACCGGCGCGAGCGGGCTGCTGCTGCCCGAGATCTCCCTCGGCCTGTGGCAGAACTTCGGCGACGGCACCCCGCTCGAGACCCAGCGCGCCATCCTTCGCCGCGCGTTCGACTCCGGTGTGACGCACTTCGACCTCGCGAACAACTACGGCCCGCCCTACGGCTTCGCGGAGTCGAACTTCGGCACCATCTACGCCGCGGACTTCAAGCCCTTCCGGGACGAGCTCGTGCTCTCCACGAAGGCGGGCTTCGACATGTGGGCCGGCCCGTACGGCGACTGGGGGTCCCGCAAGTACCTGCTCGCGAGCCTCGACCAGTCCCTGAAGCGGATGGGCGTCGACTACGTCGACATCTTCTACTCGCACCGCGAGGACCTGCAGACGCCGCTCGAGGAGACGATGGGGGCGCTGGCGACGGCGGTGCAGTCCGGCCGCGCGCTGTACGCGGGCATCTCGAACTACTCGCCGCAGCGCACCCGGGACGCCGCGCGCATCCTCCGGGAGATGGGCGTGCCGCTGCTCATCCACCAGCCGTCCTACTCGATGTTCAACCGCCACGTCGAGCAGGGCCTGCTCGACGCCGCCGGCGAGCTCGGCATCGGTGTGATCGCCTACTCGCCGCTCGCGCAGGGCCTGCTCACCGACCGGTACCTGAAGGGCATCCCCGGCGACTCGCGCGCGGCGCGGGACAGCGAGGTGCGCTCGACCGTCAGCGACGAGGCGCTCACGCACATCCAGGCGCTGCACGACATCGCCGCGCAGCGCGGGCAGACCCTCGCGCAGCTCGCCCTGTCGTGGGTGCTCCGCGACCGCCGGATGACGAGCGCGCTGATCGGCGCCTCGAGCGTCAGGCAGCTCGAGGACAACCTCGCCGCGGTGAGGAAC
>JBQCCU010000153.1:0-2052 GCA_051961935.1 Amnibacterium sp.
GATGACCGGCGCGCCGCTGCCTGACGGGGCCGACTGCGTCGTGCCCGTGGAGGACACGGATCCGGACGGGGACCGGATCCGCATCCGCGTCCCGCGTCGCCGCGGGGAGTTCGTGCGGGAGGCGGGCAGCGACCTGCCGGCCGGGGCGCTCGTCGCGGCGGCGGGCGCGCTGCTCACCCCGCGGCGGCTCGCGGCCCACGCCGCGCGCGGCGTCGCCGAGGTGCCGGTGCGGCGCCGCGCCCGGGTCGCCGTGCTCACCACCGGCGAGGAGGTCGTCGAGCCCGGCCGGCCGCTGCGCTTCGGCCAGGTGTACGACGCGAACGGCACGGCGCTCGTCGCGCTGCTCGAGGAGGCGGGAGCGCTGCCGCTGCCCCCGGTGCGCACCGAGGACGACCCGGCGGCCTTCGCCGCGGCCCTCGATGCGGCGCTCGCGTCCGCCGACCTCGTGCTCACCTCCGGCGGCATCTCCCACGGCGACTACGAGGTCGTGCGGCAGGTGCTCGAGCCCCGCGGCGCGGAGGTGGTCGAGGTCGCGATGCAGCCGGGCGGCCCGCAGGCCACCGCGCTGCTCGGCGGCGTGCCGGTGATCGCCTTCCCGGGCAACCCGGTGTCGACGCAGGTGTCGTTCACGGTGCTGCTGCGGCCACTGCTCCGCGCCGCGGCCGGCCTGCCGCCGATCGAGGCAGGGACCGTGCCGCTCGCGACCGCGATCGAGTCCCCCGCGGGGCGCCGGCAGTGGCTCCGCGGGCGGATCGAGGACGGCCGCGCGGTCCCGGTCGGCGGCCCCTCCTCGCACCTGGTCGTCACCATGGCGGGGGCCGACGTGCTGCTCGACGTGCCGGCCGAGGTCACCCGCCTCGAGGCGGGCGACCCGGTCGTCGCCCTGCCCCTCTGAGGCGCCCAGCGGCCGCTGCGAGAATCGGCGCATGGCCGAACGCGCCCTCACCCACCTCGACGCCGACGGGCGCGCCCGCATGATCGACGTCGGCGACAAGGCGGTCACCCGCCGCACCGCCCTCGCCCGCGGGCGCCTCGAGACCACCCCCGAGGTCGTCGCGCTGCTCGTCGCCGACGGGCTGCCGAAGGCGGATGCGCTCGCGACCGCGCGCATCGCCGGCATCGCGGGCGCGAAGCGCACGAGCGACCTCGTGCCGCTCTGTCATCCGCTCCCCCTCGACGGCGTCACCGTCGACCTCGTGCCCGACGGCGACGGGGTGGTGATCGAGGCGCGCACCCGGACCACGGGGAGGACCGGCGTGGAGATGGAGGCGCTCACCGCCGTCGCCGTCGCGGGCCTCACCCTGCACGACATGGTCAAGGCCGTCGATCCGCGCGCGACGCTCACGGGCGTGCAGCTCGTCGAGAAGACGGGCGGCAAGCGGGGGAACTGGCATCGCGACCGGCCGGACGACGCGGGCGCCGAGCTCCCTGCGCCCGTGGGCGGCGCGGTGCTCGTCGTCTCGACCGGGGCCGCGGCCGGGACGCGGGAGGACACCACGGGCGCGCGGCTCGTCGACTGGCTCGCCGGGCTCGGGCTGCCGACCCCGCCCGCGCGGATCGTCGCGGACGCCGACGTGGCCGCGGGCCTGAAGGAGGTGCTCGCCTCCCGGCCGGCGGTGCTGCTGACCACCGGCGGCACCGGGCCGAGCCCCACCGATGCGACGCCCGAGGCGACCGCCCCGCTGCTCGACCGCCCGCTGCCGGGCGTCGCCGAGGCGATCCGCGCCCGTGCGGGCACGCCGACCGCCGCCCTCGGCCGGGGCCTCGCGGGCGTCGCGGACGGCACCGTGGTCGTGAACCTGCCCGGCTCCCCCGGCGGCGTCGCGGACGGCCTCGCCGTGCTGGGCGAGCTGCTCCCCCACCTGCTCGAGCAGGTCCGCGGCCGGCCCGATCACGCGCACGGCGCCCACCAGTCCGCGGCGTCCGGGGCGGCCCGATGAGCGGCCGCGTCGCCGTCGCCCGGGTCACGGAGGCCGTGCTCGATGCCGCCGAGGTGGAGGTGGCCGTGCTCGGCGACGCCGACGGCGCACTCGTCACCTTCCGCGGCGTGAT
>JBQCCU010000154.1:0-3552 GCA_051961935.1 Amnibacterium sp.
CCCCCGCCGCGGCGACGGTGAGCAGCGTCGCCACGACCGTCGCGACCCAGATCCAGCCGCCGTCCCACTTCAGGCGCGCCCAGGTCAGGGCGACCCACACCACGGCCGCCGCCGCCCCGCCGACGGCGGGCAGCAGCAGCGTGCCGAGCAGGTCCCGGTGCGGCAGGACCGCGCGGCCGGCGAGGCCCGCGACGACGCCGATCAGGACGACGAACAGCAGCTCCACGTCAGGCGACGAACCCGACGCGGCGCGTCTTCTCGCTGCCGACCTCGACGTAGGCGAGGGAGGCGACCGGCACGATGTACAGCCGGCCGCCGTCGTCGGTGAGCGTGAGGTGCGAGGCCTTGCTCTCGATCGCGTCCGCGACCTTCTTCTGCACGGCCGCGGGCGTCTCGGCGCTCTCGAACCCGAGCTCGCGCGGCGAGTTCTGGATCCCGATGCGGACCTCCATGTGGACCCCCTTCGAAGTGGTTCGGCGCGCGGCACCCGCCGCGCGGCCCCTCAAGTATCGCCCGGAAGCGGTGTCGGCCCGCCCCTCTACCGTGCCCGTGATGCGATCCGACGACCTCGATCCCTCCCAGCGCGCGGTGCTCGACGTCCCCGTCGGCGCGAGCGCGGTGGTGCTCGGCGCGCCCGGCACCGGCAAGACCCGCACCGCCGTCGAGCTGCTCGCGCACCGGGTGCGCGAGCAGGGTTTCGCGCCCGCCGAGGTGCTGCTGCTCGCGCCGCGGCGCACCCAGGCGGCCCGCCTCCGCGACCGCCTGGTCGTCCGGCTCGGGGTGCCGGTCGACGGGCCCCCCGCGCGCACGCCCGCCTCCCTCGCCTTCGACATCGCCCGCCGCGCGGCGATCGCGGAGGAGCGGCCGCAGCCGGTCCTGCTCGCGGGCGGCGAGCAGGACGTCCTGATCGCGCAGCTGCTCGGGGAGTCGCACGTCGCGTGGCCCGACCGGCTCGGCCCCGACGTGCGCGCGCTCACCGCGTTCCGGGGCGAGCTGCGCGACCTCTACGCCCGCTGCGTCGAGCACGACGTCGACCCGGCGGGGCTCGAGGCGCTCGGCGAGCGGCACGGGCGGCCCGCCTGGGTCGCCGCGGGCCGGTTCTGGTCCGAGTACTACGAGGTGCTCACCGCGGTGCAGCCCGATGCGTTCGACTCGGCGGAGCTCGCGGCGCTCGCGGCGGCCGCGGTCGCCCGCGGCGCGGGCGGCGAGGTGGCGGACCGGCTGCGGCTCGTCGTCGTCGACGACCTGCAGGACGCGGGGGAGTCGACGGTCGCACTGCTCGCCGCCCTGGCCGCGCGCGGCACCGCGATCGTCGCGTTCGGCGACCCCGACGTCGCGGCCGACACGTTCCGCGGCGGCGAGCCCGACCTGCTCGGCCGGTTCGAGTCGCGGCTCGGGCTGCCCTCCGCCGTCCGGCTGCGGCTCACCACCGTCCACCGGCACCCCGAGGCGCTGCGCCGGTTCGTCACGACCGTGACCGCGAGGATCGGCACCGCGCTCGCCGGCCCGCAGCGGGCGGCGGCGGCGGCGGCGAGCGGCGGCTCGCCGGTCACCGCCATCGAGGCGGGCAGCAACGGCGAGCTCGCCCTCGCGATCGCGCACCGGCTGCGCCGCCGCCACCTCGAGCACGACGTGGCCTTCGGCGACCAGGCCGTCGTCGTCCGCTCCGGCGCCCAGGCCGAGCCGCTCGCCCGGGCCCTCGAGGCGGCCGGGGTGCCGGCGGTGACCGCCACGACCGGCCTGCCGGTCTCCTCGGACCGCGCCGCGAGCGCGCTCCTCGACGTCGTGGCCACCGGTCTCGGGGTCGCGCCGCTCACCCCCGAGACCGCGGTCGACCTGCTCACCGGCCCCTTCGGCGGGATGGACCGGCTGACGCTGCGTCGGCTGCGGCTCGCGCTCCGCGTCGAGGAGCTGGCCGGCGAGGGCACCCGCAGCGCCGGGGAGCTGCTCGTCGACGCGCTGGAGCGCCCCGGCCGGCTCGTCACGATCGAGGCGGCGTTCGCGCGCCGGGCGGCGCGCCTCGCGGAGACGCTCGAGGCGGTGCGCGTGGCCGCGGCGTCCGGGGCGTCCGCCGAGGAGCTCCTGTGGCTCGTCTGGGACCGCAGCGGGCTCGCCGCGACCTGGCGGGAGCGCGCGCTGTCGGGCGGCACCGGCGCCGCCGAGGCGAACCGCGACCTGGACGGCGTCGTCGCGCTCTTCACCGCGGCGGCCCGCGCGGCCGAGCGGGCCCCCACCGATCCGGCGTCCGTGTTCGTGCTCGCGCAGCGCTCCGCCGAGGTGCCCGACGACACCCTGGCCCCGCGCGGCATCCGCGACGGCGTGCTGGTGACCACCCCGGTCGGTGTCGCGGGCCTCGAGTTCGACACGGTCGTGCTCGCGGGGCTGCAGGACGGGGTGTGGCCCAACCTGAAGCCGCGGGGATCGCTGCTCGGCGTCGGCGACCTCGTCCGCGTGCTCACCGCGGGCGCCGCGCCCGCAGGGCCCGCCGACGAGCGCCGCGCGGCGCTCTCCGACGAGCTGCGGCTCGTCGCGCTCGCCGCATCGCGGGCCCGGCAGGAGCTCGTGCTCGCCGCCGTCGCGAACGAGGAGGAGGCGCCGAGCGTGCTCCTCACCCACGCCGACGAGCGGCGCACGGTGCGGCCGGGCGACGCGGTGCCGAACGCGCTGCGCCCGCTCGTCGGCACCCTGCGGCGCACCCTCGTGTCCGGGCCCGCGGCCGACCGCGCCGAGGCGGCCGCCGCGCTCGCCCGCCTCGCCAGGGAGGGCGTCGCCGGCGCCGCGCCCGAGACCTGGCACGGCCTCGCCGAGCCCTCCACGGAGGCGCCGCTCGAGCCCGACCCCGAGGCACGCGTGCGCGTCTCCCCGTCGAAGCTCGAGCAGTTCGAGCGCTCGCCGCTCGACTGGTTCGTCGACCGGGTCGCCGGGGGTGAGCCGCTGCTCGCGGGGGCGATCGGCACGATCCTGCACCGCATCCTCGAGGAGTCCGGCGACGCGGGGGAGCCGGAGCTCCTCGCCGCGCTCGAGGGCCGCTGGCACGAGCTCGACTTCGAGGCCGACTGGATCGGCGCGAAGGAGCGGCGGCTCGCGGAGCGGATGGTGCGGTCGATCGCGCGCTACCTCGAGGACCGGCGGGCCGACGGCACGCGCCTCGTCGGCGGGGAGACGCCGTTCACCTTCGCGCACGAGCGGGCCGAGGTGCGCGGCACCATCGACCGCGTCGAGCAGGACCCCGAGGGCCGGCTCCGCGTCGTGGACCTGAAGACCGGGTCCACGAAGGTGCCGAAGGCCGAGGCGCTCACCCACGCCCAGCTCGGGGTCTACCAGCTCGCCGTCCTCGAAGGCGTCGTCCCCGGTGCCCCGAGCGGCGCGGCCCGGTCCGGCGCGAGCCTGCTCTACGTGCGGGAGAAGACGCAGCGCGGATACGCCCTCGTCGAGCAGCCGGCGCTCACGGAGGAGGGCGCGGGCCCCCAAAGGGGCAACCCCCCCACCGCAGGGGAAGGGAAGGGGGCCCCCCCCGTAAATGGGGGTTGTGTTTCCCATTTGGTGGAATGC
>JBQCCU010000155.1:0-2771 GCA_051961935.1 Amnibacterium sp.
CAGGGCCGGTGCGACCTCCGCGTAGTAGGCGAGCACGTCGCCCTTCGTGAAGCCGGTCGACGGGTAGAGCACCTTGTCGAGGCGGGAGAGCGCCACGTGCCGCCCGTCGACGTCGACGACGGTGCGTCCCGCATCCTTCCCGGCCATGGGATGAGCGTGGCCTGGATGGCTCCTGAATTGCTGTGATCACCTGCGGGAACACCGCGGGAGAGGCCATACTGGCCCTCCACCAGGCAATACCCACTTCGGTTAGGCGGACTCGTGCGCAGCATCTGGCGCGGTGCCATCACGTTCGGGCTCGTCAACGTGCCCGTGAAGCTCTACGCGGCGACGGAGGACCACGACCTCCCGCTGCACCAGGTCCACGACGCGGACGGCGGCCGCATCCGCTACCAGCGGCGCTGCGAGGTCTGCGGCCGCATCGTCGACTCCGCGCACATCGACCGGGCGTACGACGCCGGCGACCGCACCGTCGTGATCACCGACGACGACCTGAAGACCCTCCCGGTCGCGCGCAGCCGCGAGATCGACGTGGTCGAGTTCGTGCCGAGCGAGCAGGTCGACACGATCCGCCTGGACAAGAGCTACTTCCTCGAGCCGGACTCGAAGAGCCCCCGCTCCTACATGCTGCTGAAGCGGGTGCTCGAGAAGGCGGACCGGATCGCGATCGTGCAGTTCACGCTGCGGCAGAAGACGCGGCTCGGCGCGCTGCGGGTGCACGGCGACGTGCTCCTGCTGCAGTCGCTGCTGTGGGACGACGAGGTGCGGCAGGCGGACTTCCCCTCGGTGAAGACGGACATCCGCATCCAGGCCCGTGAGCTCGAGATGGCGGAGTCGCTCGTGCGCAGCTTCGAGTCCGACTTCTCGCCCGCCGACTACACCGACGAGTACCAGGTGCAGCTGAAGCAGCTCGTCGACGCGAAGCTCGAGCACGGCGAGTCCGTCGACACCGAGGCGACCTTCGGGCAGCAGCCGGAGGGCGAGGGCGACGGGGAGGTCATCGACCTGATGGAGGCGCTGCGGCGGAGCGTCGCGGCGAACCGCGAGGCGTCGGAGAAGCGGAAGACCACCCGCGCGAAGCGCGGCGCGTGACCGAGCAGCAGCGCTACCAGGTGCGCTTCGACTGGGGCGTCGCCGGCGCCGCCGCGGTGGCCGACGACGCGGACGTGCTCGTCTGGATCGACGCCCTCGACGCCGCGCCCGCACCGCTTCCGGCGCTGCCCGGCGCGCCCGCGGTGGTGGAGACGGGGCTGGCCGGCGCCGTCGCGACGGCCGAGTGGATCCTCGCGCTCCCGGAGGCGCGGCAGCAGCGGACGACGGTGGCGCTCGTGGCCGCCGGCGCGCCGCGCGGCGACGGGCTCCGGTTCGCCGCGGAGGACCTGCTCGCCGCGGGGGCCGTGATCGACGCCCTCGAGGCGCGGGGCATCGATGCCATGAGCCCGGAGGCGGCCGTCGCGGACGCCGCCTACCGCACGCTCGGCCGAGCAGCGGCCTCCCTGCTCGCTGCCGTGACCGCGCCGGGCGCGCCGAACGGGGAGGGCCCCGTGGTGCGGCGCCCGCATCCGGAGCGGCCCTGAGTCAGTCGCCGCGGCGCAGCCCGAGCGGCAGCAGCACCCAGGTCGACGCGACGATCACGAGCATGACCGCCCCGGCGGCCACGCCCGCGACCGGTCCGGCCGCGACCCGGAACACGAGCACGGCGACGCCCACGATCGCGAGCCCGGCGACACCGAGCGCGGTGCGGAGGATCCGGTCCGTCCACGTCACGAGCACGTCCATCCGATGGCGGCGGAAGAGGCCCCGGTGCAGCGCGACGGGCGCGAGCACGAGCACCGTCGCGAGCGCGGCGAGCGAGACGGTTCCGAGGTAGATCGTGATCTCGGTCGCGTCGAGCTTCGCGAAGGTCGGCTGGAACGCGACGGTCAGAAGGAAGCCGGTGAGGATCTGCGTGCCGGTCTCGAGCACGCGCAGCTCCTGCAGGAGCGCGTTCCAGTTGCGGTCGAGGCGCTCGGCCGGGGTCTCATCGCGGCCGTCGCGCGGGTCCGCGTCGTGGTCGCCCCTCTGCTGCTGCTCCATGGCGGGACGACTGTATCTAGGCTGGTCGGATGGCGGTTCCGGACGCGCTCGAACGACTGGCCGAGCAGCTCGGGGAGGCGCTCGTCACCGCCCCGGGGGCGCTCGCCGGGTACCGCACCGACCGCAGCGGCTGGACGACGGCGGAGACGCCGCTCGCCGCCGTGCGGGCCAGGGACACCGCGGACGTGCAGGCCGCGCTGCGCATCGCCTCGGCGCACGGGATCCCGGTCGTGCCCCGCGGCGCGGGCACCGGCCTCGCGGGCGGAGCGGTCGGCAGCGAGGGCGCGCTCGTGCTCGACGTGTCGGGGATGGACCGGGTGCTCGAGATCCACGCCGCCGACGAGATCGCGGTGGTGCAGCCGGGCGTCGTCACCGACGACCTCGCCACGGTCCTCGCGCCCCACGGGCTGTGGTGGCCGCCGGATCCCGCCAGCCGCGCGATCTCGACCGTCGGCGGCAACATCGCCACGAACGCCGGCGGGCTGCTCTGCGCGAAGTACGGGGTGACGCGGGAGAGCGTGCTCGCGCTGGCGGTCGTGCTCGCCGACGGCACCCTCGTCCGCACCGGTCGCCGCACGATGACGGGGTTCACCGGCTACGACCTCCCCGCGCTGCTCGTGGGGTGGGAGGGGACCCGCGGGGTGGTCGTGGCGGCGACGCGGCGGCGGCGCCGGCGCAGCGCCGACCCGGTCGTC
>JBQCCU010000156.1:0-4986 GCA_051961935.1 Amnibacterium sp.
CGTCGCGTCCGCCTGGGCCTACAACGTCGGGCTGAAGCGCACACCGGCGTCGGTGCTGCCGTACGTCGTGAGCTTCGGCAGCCTGCCCGCGCTCGCCACGCTGCTGCGTGTCCAGCCGTCGTGGCCGCCCGTCTGGGCCACCGCCGCGGGCGTGGCGCTCGGCGTCGCGGCCCACTTCGCGAACGTCGTGCCGGACGTCGAGGCGGACCGGGCGGAGGGCTCCCGTGGCCTCCCGCAGCTGCTCGGCGCCCGCGCGTCCGGGGTCGTGGCCGCGGCCACCGTCCTCGTGGCGACGCTGCTCGTCGGCATCGGCGCCCGGCCGGGCCCGCTCGCGCTCACCGCGCTCGTGCTGGCGGGCGTCCTCGCCGCCGCGGGCCTCGCGGCGGCGCTGCGGACCCGGCCGGGACGCGCCGCCTTCCGGGCGGTGATGGCCGCGGCGCTGCTGCTCGTGGTCGCGCTCCTCGCCGCCGGCGCCTCGCTCTGACGCCGTCCTCCGCCGTGCGCGGTGGGCCGCGCCCGCACCTGCCGCGGCACCACCCTG
Source organism: Amnibacterium sp. (assembly GCA_051961935.1). Lineage (GTDB taxonomy): Bacteria > Actinomycetota > Actinomycetes > Actinomycetales > Microbacteriaceae > Amnibacterium. Next base: position 542 of record JBQCCU010000156.1, read on the forward strand.
GATGCTGCTGCCACGATGTCGGGGTGACTCCGGACGAGTGCGTGTTCTGCGCCATCGCGGCGGGACGGGCCCAAGCGAGTGTCGTGCACGAGGACGAGACCGCCCTCGCCTTCCTCGACCTCAACCCCGTCACGCAGGGCCACCTCCTCGTCGTGCCGCGCACCCACGGCAGCGGACTCGAGGACGTCGACGACTCGTCGGGCGAGCACGTGTGGTCGGTGGCACGTCGGATGGCGACGGCGCTCCGGCGCTCCGCGCTCCAGCCGGAGGGCATCAACCTCCTGCTCTGCGACGGCGCCGTCGCGTTCCAGACGGTGTTCCACCTCCACCTGCACGTGATCCCCCGCTATGCCGGGGACGGGTGGAGCATCGTGCCGACGGTGCGGGAGCGCGAGCGCTCCCTCCTCGATCGCGACGCACGGCTGATCCGGGACGCCCTCGGACGCTGATCCACCACCTGCTCGGGACCGTGCCATCCGCTCCGACTAGGTTGCAGTCGTGGCGACGGAACGCAACTGGGCGCGGAACCTCACCTACTCGGCGCCGATCGTGCATCCCGAGTCGGTCGACGAGGCGTGCGAGCTCGTGGGCCGCGCGGAGCGGGTGCACGCGCTCGGCACGCGGCACTCCTTCAGCGACTGCGCGGACGGCGACGGACTGCTCGTCGTCCTCGACCGGCTGCCGATGGATCTCGAGATCGACGAGGCCGCGCGGACCGCGACGGTCGGCGCGGCGACGCGGATGGGCGACCTCGGCCGGGCCCTCGACGACCGCGGGTGGGCGCTCGCGAACCTCGCCTCGCTGCCGCACATCTCGATCGGCGGGGCCGTCGCGACCGGCACGCACGGCTCCGGCGACGCGCTCGGCACGATGTCGAGCGCGGTGCGGGGCCTCGAGCTGATCGACGCCGACGGGCGGCTCCGCCGGGTGACCGGCGACGAGCTCGCCGGCTCGGTCGTGGCCCTCGGCGCCCTCGGGGTGGTCACGCGACTCACCGTGGCGATCGAGCCCACCTACAGCGTCCGGCAGGACGCCTACCTCGACCTGCCGTGGTCGAGCGTCGAGGAGCGGTTCGACGAGCTCACGGCGACGGGGTACAGCGTGAGCCTCTTCACCCGGTGGCGGGGGCCGGTCGAGCGGGTGCTCGTGAAGTCCCGCGACACCGAGCCGCCGGAGGACCTGCTCGGCGCCCGCCCCGCCGGCGGCCGGATCGGGGTCGCCGAGATCGGGGTCGACACGAAGAACACCGAGCAGGGCGGTGTGCCGGGCCCCTGGTGGGACCGCCTCCCGCACTTCCGGATGGCCGCGACGCCGAGCGTCGGCGAGGAGCTGCAGAGCGAGTACCTCGTGCCGCGGCCGGCGATCCAGCAGGCGCTCGCGACCGTGCGGGCGATGGCGGACGAGATCGATCCGGCCCTGCACGTGAGCGAGATCCGCACGATGGCGGCGGACGACCTCTGGCTCTCCGGCGCCTACGGCACCGACGCGGTGTCGATCCAGTTCACCTGGCGCGACCTGCCGGACCTCGTGCTGCCGCTGCTGCCCAGCATCGAGGAGCGGCTGCTGCCGCTCGGGGCGCGACCGCACTGGGGCAAGCTCTTCGCGGCGGCCGGCCTGCGCCTGCGGGACCACTACCCGCGGTGGGGCGACTTCACGGACCTCTGTGACGTGCGGGATCCGGAGCGGAAGTTCGGCAACGCCTTCCTCGAGCGGGTGCTCGGCGCATGAGGCGGCTCCTCGGCGACGACCTGCTCGCCCGAATCCACGACCGTGCCGCGGGGTACGACCGCGACAACGCCTTCCCGGTGGAGGACTTCGCGGAGCTGAAGGCGGCCGGCTACCTCGCCGCCCTCGTGCCGGAGCGGCTCGGCGGCGCCGGCCTGTCCCTCGAGGAGCTCACCGCCGAGCAGACCCGGCTCGCCGAGGCGGCGCCCGCGACGGCGCTCGCGGTGAACATGCACCTCGTCTGGACCGCGGTCGCGAAGACGCTCCTCGACCGCGGCGACGACTCGCTCGAGTTCGTGCTCCGCGAGGCGGCCGCGGGCGAGGTCTTCGCCTTCGGCGTGAGCGAGGCGGGCAACGACCTGGTGCTGTTCGGCTCGACGGTCGACGCCGCCCCGCAGCAGGACGGCGGATACGCGTACACGGGCACGAAGACGTTCACCTCGCTGTCGCCGGTGTGGACCCGGCTCGGCACGTTCGGTCTCGACTCCACGAGCGAGGACGCGCCGCGGATCGTGTGGGGCTTCCTCGACCGATCGGCCGAGGGCATCCGGATCCGTGAGGACTGGGACACGCTCGGCCAGCGCGCGACGCAGAGCAACACCACCCGCCTCGATGGCGTCGTCGTGCCGCCCGACCGCATCGTGCGCCGCCTGCCGCCCGGCCCGAACCCGGACGGCATCATCTTCGGCGTCTTCGTGAACTTCGAGGTGCTGCTCGCGTCCGTGTACGCGGGCGTCGCGCACCGCGCCGTCGCGCTCGCGGCCGAGGCGGCGAAGCGGCGCTCCTCGCTCAAGCTCGGCGGGGCACCCCGCTCGGACGACCCCGACGTGCGGCGGCGCGTGGCGTCGGCGGCGATGCTCGACGACGGGCTCGATCCGCAGATCCGTGGACTCGCCCACGACGTCGACACCCAGGTGGACCACGGACGGAGGTGGTTCGCGAAGGCCTCCGGCCTCAAGGTGCGCGTGACGGAGCAGGCCAAAGCCGTCGTCGACCAGGCGATCCTCGTCGGTGGTGGCAGCGGCTACTCGGCGTCGAGCGAGCTGTCGCGGCTCTACCGGGACGTGCTCGCGGGCGCGTTCAACCCGTCGACGGCCGACTCGGCGTTGAGCACCATCGCGGGCGCCGTGCTCGGACCGGTCGGCGCTCCCGATTCCTGAAGGCGTACTGAACGCGAAGCGGGAGCGACCTAGTCTTCCCCGGTGAGCGACGACGAGCTGCCGAAGCGCTACCGCCATCCGGTGCTGATCCTCGCGATCTGCTGCCTGAGCCTGTTCATCGTGGTGCTCGACGCCACGGTGACGAACGTGGCGCTGCCGTCGATCGGCAAGGAGCTGCATGCGGGCGTGTCCGCCCTCCAGTGGACGCTCGACGCCTACACGCTCACGATCGCGAGCTTCCTTGTGCTCGCCGGCTCGAGCGGCGACCGGTTCGGGCGCCGGCGGATCTTCCAGATCGGGCTCGCCGTCTTCGGCGTCGGCTCGGTGCTCTGCAGCATCGCCGTGTCCGACGGGATGCTGATCGCCTCCCGGGTGCTGCAGGCCGTCGGCGGCGCGATGCTCAACCCGGTCTCCCTCTCGATCGTCACGAACACGTTCACGGACGGCCGGAAGCGGGCCCGCGCGATCGGCGTGGGGGGCGCGGTGAGCGGCCTGTCGCTCGGCCTCGGCCCGCTCGTCGGTGGGGCGCTCGTCGACTCGGTCGGCTGGCGCTCGATCTTCTGGGTGAACGCACCGATCGTCGTCGCCGCGCTCGTGCTCACCGCGCTCTTCGTGCCCCAGTCGAGGGCGGATCGCGTGCGGCGGTTCGATCCGGTCGGGCAGCTGCTCGTGATCGTCGCGCTGGCGAGCGTCGTCTTCGCGATCATCGAGGGGCCGCAGCTGGGCTGGGCGTCGCCGTTCACGATCGGGGGCTTCGCGGTCGGCGCGGCGGCCCTCGCCGCCTTCGTGCCGCACGAGCACAGGCGCACGGATCCCCTGATCGACCCCCACTTCTTCCTGAGCATCCCGTTCACCTCCGCGATCGGCCCGGCCAACGCCGCGTTCGGGTCGTGGGGCGCGTTCCTGTTCACGAACACGCTCGAGCTGCAGGATGCGCGGGGCTTCTCGCCGTTCATGACGGGCCTGCTCTTCATGCCGGCCGGCATCGCGATCCTGGTGCTGTCACCGGTCTCCGGGCGCCTGGTGGGCACGCGCGGCACGCGGCTGCCGATGACCCTGTCCGGGCTCATCATCACGCTCGCGGCCGTGCTGCTCACGTTCACGACCGCGACCTCGCCGATCCTGCTCATCCTCGTCGTCTTCACCCTGTTCGGCGCGGGGTTCGGGCTCGTCAACGCGCCGATCACGAACACCGCCGTGTCGAGCATGCCGAACGCGCAGGGCGGCGCGGCCGCCGCGATCACCTCGACGGGACGCCAGATCGGCACGACACTCGGCATCGCCCTCGCGGGCTCGATCACCGGCGCGTCGACCGGCGGGAAGGTGGGCCCGTCGCTCGTGACGGACGCGCATCCGCTGTGGTGGACCATCGTCGCGGCGGGACTCGCCATCGTCGTGCTCGCGTCGGTCAGCAACACGGATTGGGCGGGCAGGACCAGCAAGCGGGTGGCGCCGCTGCTCGCCGAGCCGTCGCCGAGCAGCTGAATCCCGACGAGGGGCGGCGGTCGGTGTACACTCGACAGGCCGCTTCACGCGGTGTCCGGGTCTGTGGCGCAGTTG
>JBQCCU010000157.1:0-19131 GCA_051961935.1 Amnibacterium sp.
CTACGACGCGATCGTCGTCGGCGCCGGAGCGGGCGGCGGCGTCGCGGCCGAGGCGCTCGGCGCCGCCGGCCGCTCGGTGCTCGTCGTGGAGGCGGGCGACTGGCCGGAGCTCGCCGACGTGACGCTCGACCACCTCCGCAACCCCCGCCAGGTGCGCGGGCTGCAGCTCTTCTCGGGGCCGCCGCTCGGCTCGGTGCGGATCGCGGCCGACGGCACCCCCGTCGCGGATCCGAGCGACGGCCGATGGAGCAACAACGCCATGTCGGTCGGCGGCGGCACCCGCTACTACGGCGCCCAGGCCTGGCGGCTGACGCCGGACGACTTCCGGATGCGGTCCGTCTACGGCAGGCCCGAGGGCAGCGACCTGCCCGACTGGCCGTTCGGCTACGCGGAGCTCGAGCCCTACTCCACACGGGCCGAGGTCGAGATGGGGGTGAGCGGGTCGCCGGACGGCGATACGAGCGCCGGCCCCCGCTCCCGCGACTATCCGATGCCGCCGATCCGGGCGGGGCGCACGGCCGGGGTGCTGCGCGCCGGCGCGGAACGGCTCGGCTGGAGCACGACCGCGGTGCCGCTGCTCATCAACTCGACCGACTACGCGGGCCGGCCGGCGTGCGTGCGGTGCGCCCAGTGCATCGGCTTCGACTGCCCGGTGCAGGCGAAGGCGGGCAGCCACAACACGACCCTCGCCCGCGCGCTCGCCTCCGGCCGCTGCCGCATCCTGCCGTCCGCCACCGTCGTGCGGCTCCTCACCGATGCGCGGGGCCGCGTGACCGGCGTCCGGATCGCCGGGGAGGATGCGGGCACCGTCTGGCGGCGCGACGTCGCGGCGGCCGAGATCGTGCTCGCCGCCGGGGCAGTGGAGACGGCTCGGCTGCTGCTGAACAGCGCCTCCGATGAGGAGCCGGAGGGCATCGGCAACGGCACGGACCAGGTGGGGCGGCATCTGCAGGGCCACCTGTACGGCGGCGCGCTCGGCCTGTTCGACGAGCCCGTGCAGGACCTGCTCGGGCCCGGCCCCTCGATCGCCACCTGCGACTTCCGGCACGGCAACCCGGGGATCGTCGGCGGCGGGATGCTCGCGAACGAGTTCGTGCCGACGCCGGTGTCGGCCTACTCCTACCTGCGGGCCGCCGGCCTCATGCCCGCATCGGGCACCGCGATGAAGGACGCGATGCGGCACGCGTACCCGCGGATGCTGCGGATCGTGGGGCCGATCCAGGAGGTGACGACCGCGGACTCCCGGGTGCGGGTCGAGCCCGGCGTGCGCGACCGGTTCGGCAGCCCGGTCGCGCGGCTCGAGGGCGCACCCCATCCGCTCGACCTCGCCGCCCGCGCGTTCCTCACCGAGCGGGCGGCCGAATGGCTGCGGGCGAGCGGCGCGGCCACCGTCCGCAGCGACGTCGTGAACGGCAGCGGGCGGCCGACCGGGCCGAGCGGCGGCCAGCACCAGGCGGGCACCTGCCGGATGGGCGACGACCCGGCGTCGAGCGTCGTCGACCCCGACGGCCGCGTCTGGGGGCACCCGGAGCTGCGGATCGCCGACGGCTCCCTGCATCCGACGAACGGCGGGGTGAACCCGGTGCTCACGATCCTCGCGAACGCGTACCGGGTGATGGATCGCCTGCTGCGCTGATGGCGTCTGCTGTACGCACGGACGACTGCGGCAGCCGTTCCGGCAGCAGTCGTCCGCACGGACAGCACAGCGGGCGGCGGCGGCGGATGGGAGACTGGACGGCTCATGTCGCTCGCCGTCCCCGTCGTCACATACCCGCCGGAGCTGCCCGTCAGCCGGATGCGGGACGAGCTGGCGGCCGTGATCGCGGCGAACCCGGTGGTCGTCGTCGCGGGCGAGACGGGGTCGGGCAAGACGACCCAGCTGCCGAAGATCTGCCTCGAGCTGGGGCGCCGCACGATCGCGCACACGCAGCCCCGGCGGATCGCGGCCCGCACCATCGCGGAGCGGATCTCGGACGAGCTGGAGACGCCCCTCGGCGGCCTCGTCGGCTACTCCGTCCGGTTCACGGACCGCTCCGGGCCGGAGACGCGCATCCGGCTGATGACGGACGGCGTGCTGCTCGCCGAGATCCGCCGCGACCGCGACCTCAGCCGCTACGACACGATCATCCTCGACGAGGCCCACGAGCGGACCCTCAACATCGACTTCCTGCTCGGCTACCTGAAGCAGCTGCTCGCCCGGCGCAGCGACCTCAAGGTGATCATCACCTCCGCCACGATCGAGGTGGCGCGGTTCGCGGAGCACTTCGCCGCCCCCGACGGCACCCCGGCGCCGGTCGTCGAGGTGTCCGGGCGCACCTACCCGGTGGAGATCCGCTACCGGCCGCTCGTGATCGAGGACGCCGGCGACGACGAGGACGACCCGGATCCCGGTGGGTCGGAGGACCGGGACCTCGCGCCGGGCGTGAGCGAGGCGCTCGACGAGCTCGAGCGCGACATCTCGGGCGACGTGCTCGTCTTCCTGTCCGGCGAGAGCGAGATCCGCGACGTCGCGGACGTGCTCCGCGGCAAGTACGCCGGCCGCGCCCGGCCGGTCGAGATCCTGCCGCTGTACGGACGACTGTCGGCCGCCGAGCAGCACCGGGTCTTCGAGCGCTCGGGCGTCGCGGGGGTCGCGCGCCGGGTCGTGCTCGCCACGAACGTCGCGGAGACGAGCCTCACGGTCCCCGGCATCCGTGCCGTGATCGACGGCGGCACGGCCCGCATCTCCCGCTACAGCGTGCGGGCGAAGGTGCAGCGGCTGCCGATCGAGGCGATCTCGCAGGCCTCGGCGAACCAGCGCTCCGGCCGCGCCGGGCGCACGAGCGAGGGCATCGCGATCCGCCTCTACTCGGAGGAGGACTTCGGGAAGCGACCGGAGTACACGGATCCGGAGATCCTCCGCACGAACCTCGCCGCGGTGATCCTGCAGATGATCTCGCTCGGGCTCGGTGACATCGCCGCGTTCCCGTTCCTCACCCCGCCCGACCCGCGCGGCATCAAGGCGGGCATCGAGCTGCTCACCGAGCTCGGCGCGGTGCGCCGGGACGGCGGGAGCCTCACCCGGATCGGGTCGGACCTCGCCCGGCTGTCGGTGGATCCGCGGTTCGGGCGGATGCTGCTCGAGGCGAGGCGGCACGACGTCGTCCGGGAGGTGACGGTGATCGTCGCCGGGCTGACGATCCAGGACCCGCGGGAGCGGCCGGTGGACAAGCGCGAGCAGGCGGACGCGATGCACGCCCGCTTCACCGATCCGACGAGCGATCTGATCGGGCTCCTGAACCTCTGGAACCACCTCGAGACGGCTCAGGCCGAGTCGTCCTCGAGCGCCTTCCGGCGTCGCTGCCGCGCCGAGTTCCTGAACTTCGTGCGGATCCGCGAGTGGCAGGACCTCGTGCGCCAGCTCTCGTCACAGCTCGACGACGTCGGGGGGCGCGGCCGAGAGCGGCCGCCACGGCAGCCGCGGCCGTCAGGCGCCGCGGCCGACGCCGGTGCGCGCGCCGACGCGATCCACCGGTCGGTGCTCGCCGGACTGCTGTCGCAGATCGGGGTGCGCGACGACCGCACGGCCGCCCCGGCCCGGGGCGGGAAGCCCACGCCGCGACGGGGCGCGGTCGAGTTCCTGGGCGCGCGGCAGCTGCGCTTCGCGGTCTTCCCCGGCAGCGCGCTCGCGAAGCGGCCGCCGCGGGCGCTGATGTCGGCGGAGCTCGTCGAGACGTCGCGGCTCTTCGCGCGGATGAACGCGGCGATTGACCCCGCGTGGGCCGAGGCCCTCGCCGGCGACCTCGTGAAGCGGTCGGTCGGGGATCCGCGCTGGGAGCAGCGGCAGGGGGCCGCGGTGGCCGACGAGCGGGTCACCCTCTTCGGCGTGCCGATCGTGGAGAAGCGCCGGATCCAGTACGCCCGCGTCGATTCGGTGCACGCCCGCGACCTGCTGCTCGACCACGCGTTCCTGCAGGGCGAGTGGCCCCGCGAGACAGCGCGGGACCGGGCGTACGACTTCGACCGGGCGAACCGGCGCCTGCGGCGCGAGCTCGACGAGGAGGCGGAGCGCACCCGGCGTCCGTTCGTCGACGAGCAGCGGGTGATCGACTTCTACGACGCCCGCATCCCCGCAGACGTGCGCACGGTCCGCGAGTTCGAGACGTGGTGGCGCGACGCGAAGTCGCAGACGCCCGACCTGCTCACCATGGTCCGCGCCGACCTGGTCGAGGAGGAGGACGCCCCCGACGTCGATCCGCGCGAGTTCCCGCCGATCTGGCGGCAGGGCGAGCAGCGGCTGAAGCTCCGGTATCGGTTCGCGCCGGGCGCCGCCGACGACGGCGTCACCGTGCAGGTGCCGCTCCCGCTGCTCGCGACGCTCTCCCCCGCCGGCTTCGACTGGCAGGTGCCGGGCCTCCGGGCCGACCTCGTCGCCGCGCTGCTGAAGACGCTGCCGAAGCCGACCCGCCGCTTCGTGGTGCCGACCGGCGACTGGGCGCGGCGGCTGCTGCCGGAGCTGCCCCTGGGACCCGAGGCCGGCGGTGTGCCCGGGCCGCTCGCGGACGCGCTCGCCCTCGTCGTGCGCCGCGTCGCGGGCGCGAACCCGTCGCCCGCGGACTTCGACACCGAGCGGCTGCCGGCGCATCTGCGGATGGCGTTCGAGGTGCTCGACGCGCGGGGCCGACCGCTGGCTCGCGACCTCGACCTGCAGGCGCTGCAGCGCCGCTTCGCCGAGCAGGCCCGTGCCTCGGTCGCGAAGGCGGTCGCCGCGCCGACGCCCGCACGGCAGGCGATCGAGCGGACCGGCCTGACGACCTTCGACCTCGACGAGCTCCCGACCGTGCTCGACACCCGGCAGTCGGGCGGCGTCGTCCGCGCCTATCCGGCCCTCGTCGACACCGGATCCGCCGTCGACGTGCGGCTGCTCGCCACGAAGGAGGAGCAGGCCGCGGCGATGCGGCGCGGCATCCGGCGGCTCCTGCTGCTCGCGACGCCGTCCCCCGCGCACTACGTGCGGGAGCACCTGTCGGGCGCGGAGAAGCTCGCGCTCGGCGCCAGCCCCTATCGCTCGACGGAGGCCCTCTTCGACGACTGCCTCCTCGCCGTCGTGGACGCCGTGCAGGCCGCCGAGGCCGATGGCGGCGCCGTCTGGACGCGGGCCGCGTTCGAGCGGCTGCGCGGCGTGCTCGCCGGACGGGTGCTGGACGACCTCTTCGCCGTCGTGGGGGCGGCGGCCGCCGCGCTCGCCGGCGCGCGGGAGGCGGATGCGGCCATCCGCGCCGCGACGAGCCTGCCGCTGCTGCCGGCGCTCACGGATGCGCGGGCGCAGCTCGACGCGCTGATCCATCCGGGGTTCGTGAGCCTCGACGGCGCCGCACGGCTCCCCCGGCTCGCCGTCTACACGGCCGGGGTCGTGCGGCGCGTGGAGCGGCTGCCGGACCAGGTGAACCGCGACCGGGTGTGGATGACCGAGGTCGCGACCGCGACGGACCTGTACCGGGCCGCCGGCGGCACCCTCCCGCTGACGCCCGGGCTGCCGGAGCGCCTGGTGCACGTGCGCTGGCTGCTGGAGGAGCTGCGCCTCAGCCTCTTCGCGCAGGGCCTCGGCACCGCCGAGCCGGTGTCGCTGCAGCGCATCCGCCGCGCCCTGACCCCCTGACCTCACGGGTTGCCACTCGTGGCGACCCCACGCCCCGCCCAGGCCACCACCAGTGGCAACCCCGCCCACCCCACCCCCGGGGTTGCCACTCGTGGCGACCCCACGGGCCGCCCAGGCCACCACGAGTGGCAACCCGGCAGGAGGTTCGCTGTGTTCTCACGTGTGAATACACACGTGTGTATAGTCGCCGGCATGTCCCTCCCCCGCACCCTGCTCGGCCTGCTCGATCCGCAGCCCGCGCACGGCTACGACCTCAAGCGGTCGTACGACCAGCACTTCGGCGGCGAGAAGCCGCTCGCCTACGGGCAGGTCTACGCGGCCCTCGCCCGGATGCTGCAGCACGGCCTCGTCGAGGTCGCGGGCGTCGAGCCCGGCGACGGCCCCGACCGCAAGCGGTACGCGATCACCGACGCCGGTGTCACGGAGCTCCACTCCTGGCTGTCGACCCCGGAGCCGCCGGCCGCCTACCTCCAGAGCACCCTCTACACGAAGGTGGTGCTCGCGGTGCTCACGGGCAGCGACCCGCAGGACCTCCTCGACGCACAGCGCAGCGCCCACCTCGAGCAGATGCGGGTGCTCACGCGGCGGAAGCAGGGCGGCGACCTCGCCACCCAGCTCATCTGCGACCACGCCCTGCTCCATCTCGAGGCCGACCTGCGCTGGCTCGAGCTCACGGCCGCGCGCATCGAGGACCTGAAGTCGGCGGTGGTCCGGTGAGCGCCCTGATCGAGGCGGACGGCCTCGTCAAGGCCTTCGGGCCCACCCCGGCCCTCGCGGGCGCATCCCTCGCCGTCGAGGCCGGGGAGATCGTCGCGATCGTGGGCTCGTCCGGCTCGGGCAAGTCGACCCTGCTGCACTGCCTCGCCGGCATCGTGCGGCCCGACGCCGGCACGGTCCGCTACCGCGACACCGTGATCACCGGTCTGTCGGATGCGGAGCGGAGCCGGCTGCGGCGCGACGAGTTCGGCTTCGTCTTCCAGTTCGGGCACCTCGTGCCGGAGCTGACCTGCCTCGAGAACGTCGCGCTGCCGCTCCGACTGGCCGGGATGCGCCGCCGGGCCGCGGAGGAGCGTGCCCACGAGTGGCTCGAGCGCGTGCAGGTCGACCAGGTCGCGGGCGCCCTGCCCGGCGAGGTGTCCGGCGGCCAGGCGCAGCGGGTGGCCGTCGCCCGGGCGCTGATCGGCCGGCCGAAGGTCGTGTACGCGGACGAGCCGACCGGCGCCCTCGACTCCCTGAACGGCGAGCGGGTGATGCAGCTGTTCACGGCCGCGGCGCGGGAGTCCGGCGCCGCCGTGCTCCTCGTCACGCACGAGGCGCGGGTGGCGGCGTACTCCGACCGCGAGATCACGGTGCGCGACGGCGTCACCCGGGACCTGCGGGTGCTCGCGTGATCCGCGCCCTGCTCGCGCTGGCGGCCGGCTCCGCGCTGCGCGGCCGCGACGCCCGCATCCGCACCGTGCTGGTGGCGGTGTCCGCGGGCTTCGCCGTGGCCCTCCTGCTGCTCGCCGTCAGCGTGCCGGGAGCCCTCGACGCCCGGCACGCGCGGGCGGATGCGAGGAACCCCGTGGTCGCGGACGCCGGCTCGCTCGTCGCCGCCCAGGTCGCGGTGGACCTCGGATCCGACGGCGTCCAGGGCCTCGTGCTCGCGCCGCCGTCGGGCGCGGCGCCGCTCCCGCCCGGGGTGACGGCGCTGCCGCCCGCGGGCGCCATGCTCGTCTCGCCCGCGCTGCGCGAGGAGCTCGCCGGGCCCGACGGCCCGCTGCTGCGGGCGAGGCTGCCCTACCGGGTCGTCGGCACGATCGGGCCGGCCGGCCTGCTGGGCCCATCGGAGTCGGCCTTCCTCGCCGTGGATCCGCACCTCGTCCCGGGCGGCTCGGCCGTGCACGTGCAGGGCTTCGGGGTGGTCTCGCACCCGGCGCCCTTGGACCCGGTCCTGACCCTGCTCCTCGTGGTGGGCGTGCTGCTGCTGCTCGTACCGATCGGGATCGTCGTCGCCGTCGCCGGGCGGTTCGGCGCGGAGCGGCGCGACCGGCGGCTCGCCGCGTTCCGGCTGCTCGGGCTCTCCTCCCGGGAGGTGCTCGTCGTCGCGCTGCTCGAGGCGGGCATCGCGGCGGTCGCCGGCGACCTCGTGGGCCTCGCCGTCTTCGCCGCGGCGCGGCAGGGGATCGGCGGCATCACGATCGCCTCGCTCAGCGTCTTCCCCGGTGACGTCGTCCCGCCGGTCCCCGCGGCGGGGCTCGTGCTCGTCCTGGTGCCGCTGCTGCTCGGCGCCGCGGCGCTCGCCGGGCTCCTCGCCCTCCGGGTCGAGCCGCTCGGGGTCGCTCGCCGGGCGAGCCGGCGTCGGCGGCTCCGGTGGCGGCTCGTCCCGCCCGTGCTCGCGATCGCGCTGCTCGTGCTCGGCGTGACGAACCTCGGCGGCAGCGGCGGCACGGGCCTGGCGCTCGTGGGCGCCGGCGTCGCCCTCCTGCTCGTGGGCGCCGTCGGCCTGCTGCCCTGGCTGACGGAGCGGATCGCGGGCGCCGTCGCCCCGGGACCGCTCGCCTGGCAGGTGGCGATGCGCCGCATCCGCCACGACGGCACGACGACGGGTCGCGTCGTCGGCGCCATCGCGGCGGTGGTGGCGGGCGCGATCGCCCTGCAGCTGCTCTTCGCGGGCCTCGCCGGGGGCTATACGACCCTCACCGGCGTGCAGACGTCCGGTACCGAGCTGAGCACGGCCGGGCTGCCGCCCGCGCGCGCCGAGCGGATGCTCGCCCTGTTCAGCGGATCCACCGGTGGGCCGGCGCTCGCCGCGACAGAGCTCGCCGTGCACGGCAGCCCCGACCGGCTGGTGCCCGTGCTGACCGGCGACTGCCGGGCCCTCGCCCGGATCGCCGCCGTGCCGGGGTGCCGTGACGGCAGCAGCTTCGTGAGCCCGGGCGGCGACGCGCGGGCCGGTGTCGTGCTCGAGGCGGGCGCACCGTGGCGGGTGCCCGCGGACGCACCGCGCACCGCGGTGCCGACGCTCCCGAACGGCGACACGTACGAGGGCGTCGTGCTCGTGACCCCGGGCGCGCTGCCGCTCGCCCGCCAGGGAGCGGTCCGGGTGATGACGATCGAGCCGACCGGCTCGGCCGCCCTGCTGCGGACCGTCAGGGGCGCGGCCGCCATCGACCCGGCGCTCGGGCTGCGGCCCCTCTCCCCGACGAGCCTCTCGCACCGGTTCGACGCGGTCCGCCGCGGCCTCACGGTGGGGCTCGTGCTGGTGCTGCTGCTCATCGGCCTGCTGCTGCTCGTGTCCGTTGGCGAGCAGCTCCGCGAGCGCCGCCGGGCCCTCGCGGTGCTCGCCGTGCTCGGGATGCCCCGCGGGGTGCTGGCCGGCTCGGTGCTCGCCGAGAGCGCACTGCCGGTCCTGCTCGGCGCGCTCGTGGCGGCGGGGACGGGTGCCGGGCTCGGCAGCGCGCTGCTCGCGATCGTCGGCAGGCCGGCGGTGCCCGATCCGGGTGTGGTGCTCGCGACCGCCGCGGTCGCGCTGGTCGTGCCCGTGCTCGTCACCGCCGCCAGCCTCCCGGCGGCGCTGCGCCTCCTCCGTCCGGAGCACCTCCGCACCGAGTGACCCCACCGCACACTTGCCACATTCCGACCGCATCCGGACCGTTTGGGGTCGGAAAGTGGCAAGTCTGCGTTTCGAGGTCAGCGGGGATGCGGGCCCGTCGCCACCGGCGCGTCGGCGCGGTTCGCCCACTGGCTCCACGAGCCGGGGTAGATCGCCGGGGCGAAGCCGGCGAGCACGAGCGCGAGCGCCTCGTGCGCCGCGGTCACGCCGGAGCCGCAGTAGGCGGCGACCGGCTCCCCGTCGCGGACGCCCAGCGCCTCGAACCGGCTGCGCAGCACCTCCGCCGGGAGGAAGCGGCCGTCCGCATCGAGGTTCGCCGCCGTCGGCGCGCTGACCGCACCGGGGATGTGGCCGGCGCGCGGGTCGATCGGCTCGACCTCGCCGCGGTACCGCTCCCCCGCCCGCGCGTCGAGCAGCACCCCGCCGAAGGCCGCGGCGCCCTCGAGGTCGATCACCGGCAGCCGCCCGGGCGTGAGCACCACGTCCCCGCCGTCGGGCTCCACGACGCCCTCCTCGAGCGGCAGCCCCGCCGCGCGCCAGGCCGCGAGTCCGCCGTCGAGCACGCGCACGGCGAGACCGGCGTCGGTGAGCAGCCACCAGGCGCGCGCGGCGGACATGCCGCCGAGGTCGTCGTACACGACCACCTCGTCGCCCTCCCGGATCCCCCATCGGCGCGCGGCGGCCTGCAGCGTCGCAGGGTCCGGCAGCGGATGCCGCCCCTCCCCCGGCGACGGCGGCGCCGCCAGCTCGGTCTCGAGGTCGACGAACACGGCTCCCGGGATGTGCCCTGCGCGGTACTCGGGCCGGCCGTCGGGCCGGTCCAGGCGCCAGCGCACGTCGAGCAGCACGGGTCCGGGCAGGCGGGCGGCGAGGTCGGGGGCGGAGATCAGTGGATGCACGGCTCCATCGTCGCGCTACTGTCGCCGCATGGCCGCCCCATGGCAAGGCGCGGGGCTCGCGCTGCGGTCGCGATCCGTGACCCTGACCGCGGTCGACGACGCGCTCCTCGCCGACCTCGCCGTGCTGCTGCCCGACGACCTGGAGCTCGACCCCGCGATCCCGCTGCCGGCCGGTGATCGCGGCGCCGCCCGGCGAGCGGCCTTCGCCGCGGCGCTCCGGCAGGACCGGGACCGGTTCCGTCCCGAGGGGTGGAAGCTGCACCTCGCGGTCCGATCGCCCACCGGCCGCCTCGTCGGGCTCCAGACCCTCGAGGCCGAGGGGTTCGCGCGGGAGCGGACGGTCGACTCCGCCTCCTGGCTCGTCCCCGCCGCCCGGGGACAGGGCGTCGGCACGGCGATGCGGGAGGCGGTGCTCGCGTTCGCGTTCGGCACGCTGGGGGCGGAGTGGGCCGTCTCATCCGCCTGGCACGACAACGCGGCGTCGCTCGGCGTGAGCCGGCGGCTCGGATACCGGTACGAGCGCACGTCGCGCCTGGCCACCCCGGACCGCGACGACGTGCTCCTGCACCTCCGCCTCGACCGCCGGGACTGGCTCGCCTCGGAACGCGGACGCGACGTGGTCGTGTCCGGAGCGGATCCGGCGATGTTCGGTGCGGTCAGCGTGAAGGCAGGGGCGCCGTCCCCACCGGCGGGGCGTCGACGCCCGTGATCTCCGCCTGCGCGAGCAGCGCGAGGTCGCGGAGCACCTGCAGGTCGATCTCCTCCGGGTCGCGCGGCTCGGAGTCGTAGATGCAGAACGACCCGATGCGGTACCCGTCCGGCGACTCGAGCGGATGCGCGGCGTAGAACCGGACCGGATCCGGCCCCTGCGCGAGCGGGCTGTCCCTGACCCGCGGGTCCAGCCGCGCGTCGGGGATCACCGTGGGCTCGGCCCGCTCGATGGCATGGGTGCAGAACGAGTGGGCGCGGGGGTTCGGCCGCCGCTCCGAGCCGGCGACGGCCATCTTCCACTGCCGGTCGGGGTCGAGGACGGTGATCTCGGCGCACTCGGTGCCGAACGCCGTCCTGGCGAGCTCGACGAGGTCGTCGAGGCGGGGATCCGGCGCGACCCCGACGATCCCGAGCTCGTCGAGCGCCTGCTGCCGCGCGTGCTCGTCGTCGGGGACCGCGCGGCGCCGCGCGGCGGTGTCGGTGCCCGCGGCGCCGAGGCCGGCACGGATCTCCTCGCAGACCGCCTCCGCGAGGGGGCGCGCCGCCTCCGCGCAGAACGCGACGCGCGACGCGGTCAGCCCCCGGACCGTCCGCTCGACGCGGCTCGGCACCGGGCCGGCGTGCCGCCCGGCCTCCTGCTGCGGCGCGGCGGCCTCCGCGACGATCACACGGCTCGCGCCCGCGGTGTCGGCGAGCACCTGCCGGAGCACCTCCTTGAGCCGATGCACGGTGCGAACCCGCAGCGGCGACTCCAGCCGCTCGTCGACGACGAGCACCACCGCCTCGTAGCGGCCGAGCCGCCATTCCTCGAACGTGCGGTCGACGGCGTGCAGCACCGGCTTCAGGTCGCCGAGCACGTCGAGGTCCACGCCGCGCCGCGTCGAGAGCCACACCCGGTCGAGCACGCGGTCCGCGAGGCCGCCGGTCGTGCTCCGGTCGCCGACGACGAGCACACGGAGCGGCGCGGGGCCGCTGGGGTGCAACCGGCGCACGTGCAGGCGGCTCCCGCGGGTGTCGGATGCGCTGGGTGCCACGCCGTCCCTCCCGGAGGTCCCGTCCATGCTCCCGCTCCACAGCGGCCGTGAGTGCCGATCGAGGGGGTTCCCCAGCGAAGCGGAAGGTGCCTAGCGTGCGACGCCATGGACTGGTTCGCGGCACCCGACGCGGAGATCGCGCGGTTCGTGCTCCAGCGGGGCACCGCGCTCGTCTACCTGCTCGCGTTCGTCTCGACCCTCCGCCAGTTCCCCGGCCTGCTCGGGGAGCACGGCCTGCTGCCGGTGCCGCGGTTCCTCCGGTTCGGCCGCCCGGGCCCGACCCTGTTCCGCCGGCGGTACTCGGACCGGATGCTCCGCGCGGTGTGCTGGATCGGGATCGTCGTGTCGGCGCTGCTCGTCGTCGGCCTGCCACAGCGCGGCCCCGACTGGGTGCCGATGCTCGCGTTCCTCACGCTCTACGGCCTCTACCTCTCGATCGTCCAAGTGGGGCAGACGTTCTACGGCTTCGGCTGGGAGATGCTCCTCTGCGAGGCCGGCTTCACCGTCGCGTTCCTCGGCAGCGACGACGCGCCGCCGCCGCGGCTGATCGTGCTCGCCGTGCTGTGGCTCGTGTTCCGCCTCGAGTTCGGCGCCGGGCTCATCAAGCTGCGGGGCGACCCCGCGTGGCGCGACTTCACCGCCCTGAACTACCACCACGAGACGCAGCCGATGCCGAATCCGCTCTCCCGGACCGCGCACCTGATGCCGGCGTGGTGGCACCGCCTCGAGGTGGCGGGCAACCACATCGCCCAGCTCCTCGCCCCGTTCCTGCTGTTCCTGCCGCAGCCGGTCGCGACGATCGGCGGGGTCGTGCTGATCCTCACGCAGGGCTGGCTGATCGTCACCGGCAACTTCGCCTGGCTCAACCTCCTCACCGTCGTGCTCGGCTGCGCCGCGCTCGGCGACCGCGCCGTGCACGCGGTCCTCCCCGTCGTGCCGGTCGGCCGGGAGGGCGGCGCACCGCTCCCCCTGTACTGGCTCGTGCTCACCACCGTCGTGGCCGCGGGTCTGCTCGTGCTCGCCTACCGGCCCGCCCGCAACCTGCTGTCGCGCAACCAGCTGATGAACGCGGGCTTCAACCGCTGGTACCTCGGCAACGCGTACGGCGCCTTCGGGAGCGTCACCCGCAACCGCGACGAGGTGGTCCTCGAGGGCACGACCGAGCCGATCCCCGACGAGGACGACTGGCGGGAGTACCAGTTCTACGGCAAGCCCGGGGAGGTCGATCGGCGGCCCCCGCAGGTGGCGCCCTACCACCTGCGCCTCGACTGGCTGCTCTGGTTCGTGCCGCTGGGCGCGGCGCGCTCGGAGTGGTTCGCGGCGCTGCTGCTGCGCCTGCTCGAGGCGGATCGGCGGATCCTCCGGTTCGTGCGCGTGGATCCCTTCGACGGGGAGCGGCCCCGCCTGATCCGCGTGCGGATGTTCCGCTACCGGTTCGCGACGCGCGCCGAGCACCGCGCCGACGGCGCGTTCTGGGTGCGCCGCCCCCTGTACACACTGGTGCCGCCGACCGGCGCGGAGCAGCTCCGCCGCGCGCTGCGCTGAGGGCTGGCACGATGGCGTCGTGCCCACCGTGCTCGTCCGCCGCCCGTCCCCGAGGCTCGCCGAGGGCGAGCTCACGCACCTCGAGCGCACGAGCGTCGACCCCGGCCTCGCGCTCGCGCAGTGGCGGGGTTACGTGCAGGCCTGGCGCGACCTCGGGTGGGACGTGCTCGAGATCGACCCCGCGGACGACCAGCCCGACGGCGTGTTCGTGGAGGATCCGCTCCTCGTGTTCGGGCGCATCGCGGTGCTCGCCTCCCCCGGCGCCGACTCCCGGCGCGGTGAGCTCGCCACCGTCGCGGCCGCCGTCCGCGACACGGGCCTCGACGTGCGCCGCCTCGAGGCGCCCGCGACGCTCGACGGCGGCGACGTGCTGCGCGTCGGCAGCACCGTGTACGTCGGCCGGTCGAGCCGGACGAACGAGCACGGCATCACCCAGCTCGCCGCGATCCTCGAGCCGGAGGGCCTGACGGTGGTCCCCGTGCCGGTCACCCGCGTGCTGCACCTGAAGTCCGCGGTCACCGCGCTCCCGGACGGCACGGTCGTCGGGTTCCCCGACGACGTCGACGAGCCGGGCGTGTTCGAGCGGTTCCTGCCCCTGCCGGAGCGGGGCGGGGCGGTGGTGCCCGTCGACGAGCACCGCGTGGTGATGGCGTCCTCGGTGCCCGAGTCGATCGCGCTGCTCGAAGGCCGGGGCCTCGAGGTGGTGGCCGTGCCGATCACGGAGTTCGAGAAGCTGGAGGGCTGCGTCACCTGCCTGTCGGTGCGGATCCCCGAACTGCCCTAGCCTCCAGCGGACCTGCCACGTTCCGCCTCATCCACGACCTTCGAGGGCAGGACGTGGCAGGTGTGCGCCGGGGTCAGGGGGCGCGGGCGAGCGCCTCGTCGAGGGCGTGCAGGGTGCGCGGATCCGCGAGGATGCGGAAGTGGCCGCCCGTCGGCACGCGCACGTTCGTCGCGCCCGGCAGCTCGGAGCCGCCGGGGATGTGGGGGTCGAACTCCGCCCAGATCGAGGTGATCCGCGCGTTCGCGTCACGGTTCGCCGCGAGCCGCAGGGTCGTCGGATCCACGGGCGAGAACGCGCGGAGGCTTCGCAGGGGCGCGTACCGGGCGTAGACGGATCCGGAGAAGGGGGTCGAGATCGCGACCATCGCCGCGAGCCGGCGTCCGTCGGCGGCGTCGAGCATCGCGGCCTTCCCGATCAGGCCGCCCTTGCTGTGCGCCACGACCACCGCGCCGTCCAGATCGTGCTCGCGCAGGTGAGCCACGGTGAGGGCGGCCGCCGCGTCGACGCTGCCGCCGTTCCATCCGAGGTCGGCGAGCACGTGCACGGGATGCCCGGCCGCGTGCAGGTGCTCGATCAGGGGCTTCAGGAAGTGCCAGGTCTCCCAGATGCCGGGCAGCAGGACGATCGGCCGCCGGCCCCCGCCCTCCCGATACCGCGCCGGATCGGTGCGGTCGAGCACCGCCTCGACCTGATGGACGAGCGCATAGCGGTAGTCGAGCGCCCACGCCCATGCCTCCCGCGCGGGCGTCACGGCACCCCCGCGGCGAGCTCCGCCGTCACCGCGCACGGGTGGGTGAACTGGACGACGTGGTGCGCTCCCGGCACCTCCACGAAGCGGGACCGGGGTAGCAGCGCCGCGACCTGCTGCGTCCAGGGCCCGGGGGCGATCGGATCCCCGGCGCCGCGGAGCACGAGGGTGGGCGCCGCGACGCGCGGCAGCACCGCCCGGAGGTCGTAGCCGAGCATGAACGGCAGGGTCCGCAGGTACCAGCGGGGCCCGGTGCGGGCGTAGTCGGTGAAGACCGCGACGTTGGCCGGCAGGCTCTCGCCGAGGGTGTCCCGAGCGAGCCGCAGCCCCTGCCGGAGCGCGTCAGGGGCGGCCGGGTCGGTCACCGGACCGAGCAGGGCCAGCTCCTGCACGAGCTCCGGATCCCGCGCGGCGAGGTCGGCGGCGATCTGCGTGCCCATCGAGTGCCCGACGACCCGGTACGCGGACGCGCCGTGGTCGCGGAGCAGCGCCGCGACGAGGAGGGCGTGCTCCTCGACGGTCGGCGGATGCCGCCGGTCCGGCCGCTTGGGTGCGCCCCCGAACCCGGGCAGCTCGAGCGTGAGCACCGGGCCCGACCTGGCGAGCACGTCCGCGAGGCGCTCGTAGTAGAGCCGGGCGACGCCGATCCCGTGCACGAGCACCGTGGGCACGCCGGGACCATCGCCGCACTCGTGGACGAGGGCGACTCGGTCCCGCCAGCGGAAGGCCCGGGTCGCGAACCCGACGCTCACGCGTGGGCGGGCAGGCCCACCGGCTCGGCCGACTCGTCGCGGGTGATGAAGATCGCGAGCACGACGGTCGCCGCGAACACGGCCGCAGCCACGAGGAACGCGAGCCGCACCCCGCCGGCGGCCGCGGCGGGCGCGGAGGCACCGGCGGCGCGGCCCGCCGCGGTCTGGACGGCGAGCAGCGTGACGACGAGCGCCGTGCCGGCCGCGCCGCCCACCTGCTGCACCGTCGCGAAGATCGCGGATCCGTAGGAGGTGTAGCGCTCCGGCACCGCCGAGAGGCCGGCCGTGAACAGGGGCGTCAGCACGCCGGCGAGGCCGACGCTCAGCAGGATGTGCCCGGCGAGCACGAACCAGAGCGGCGTCGACTCCGTCACCGTGCCGAGCAGCACCAGCGCGGCGGCGCCGATCACGGCGCTCGGGATGAGGAGCGCCCGCGGCCCGTGCCGGTCGTAGAGCCGGCCGACGACCGGGCCGAGCACGCCCATGATCACGCCGCACGGCAGCACGAGCAGGCCGGTGATGAGCGGGGTGACGTGGAGCACGTTCTGCAGGTAGATCGGCAGCAGGATCGCGCTGCCGAGCAGCGCGAGGAACGCGAAGGCGCCCGCCACGACGGAGAACGCGAAGACCCGCGACCGGAAGGCCCTGAGGTCGAGCAGGGCGCGGTCGGAGCGCTGCAGCCGGAGCTGCCGCAGCAGGAACGCGGCGAGGGAGAGCGCGCCGAGCACCATCGGCAGCCAGATCGCGAGCGGGGAGATCCCCGAGCCGCTCGCGACCTCACCGATCGCGTTCAGCCCGTCGACCAGGCCGCCGAACCCGAGCGCGGCGAGCGGGATCGAGAGGAGGTCGATCGGCACCTGCTTGCGCTCGCCGACGTTCGACATGAGCCACGCGCCGAGCGCCATCGCGGCGAGCGCGATCGGCAGCACGAGCCAGAAGATCCAGCGCCAGTCGAGCACGCTGAGCACGAGTCCGGAGATCGTCGGGCCGAGCGCGGGGGCCACGGAGATGACGACCGAGATGTTGCCCATCATCCGGCCGCGGCTCGCCTCGGGCACGAGCGTCATCACCGTCGTCATGAGCAGCGGGAACATCACGGCGGTGCCGCAGCCCTGGATCACGCGGGCGACGAGCAGCATCGGGTAGCCGAAGGCGAGCGCCGCGGTCGCGGTGCCGGCGCTGAACAGGCCCATCGCGAGCAGGAAGAGCTGCCGGGTGGTCATCCGCTGGATGAGGAAGCCGGTGACCGGGATCACGACCGCGAGGGTGAGCACGAACGCCGTCGAGAGCCACTGTCCGGTGCTCGCATCGATGCCGAGGTCCTTCATCAGCACCGGGATCGCGACCGTCATGATCGTCTCGTTCAGGATGACCACGAACGCGGCGACGAGGAGCACCCCGATCACGGTGCGGTCGCGGGCGGAGAGCCGCTCGGCGGTGTCGTGCACGCGAGGCGGCGCGGCGGTCCGGGTCATGGGCGTCTCCTGGGGAGCGGGTTCGGTCGACGGCGGTCGGACGGATGCGGCCGCGGACGGCCGGCGAGGACCAGCCTGGGGACAGCCCGCGAGGCGTCGCGGTTATTCCCGGGACGCCGGCGAGGACGCGGCCGGCGCGGGACCTTCCCGTCCCGATGCGACGATCCTGCCATCGGCCTCCGACAGCCGTCGGGGATCGCGCCGCGCGAACGCCCGCCGCACGAGCAGCTCGAACGGCCCGGTGATCGCGATCAGCCACAGGGCCCAGTAGTTGATCGCCGGCACGAGCGTGCCGAGCAGGAGCGCGACGGCGAACGCCACCGAGGCGGCGGCTCCGCCGATCACGCGATTGCGGCTGACGGCGCCACCGCCGGTCGGAGCGACGGCTCGGTCGAGGTGCACCACCACGGACAGCGCGGTGAGCAGGACGCTGCTGGTCAGCATCGTGCCGATGTAGATCGCGACGGCGAGCGGGTTCCGCTCCGGGGCGTACTCGAAGGCGATCGCGGTGACGGCGGGGAGCAGGACGATCGTGAACAGCCAGAGGACGGTGAGCTGCACGAGCGGCCACGACCAGCGGCGCACCGTGGCGAACGTCTGGTGGTGCGCCCACCAGAAGCGGGCGATCACGAAGAAGCTGACGGCGAAGCCGATGAGCGGCGAGACGTCGAGGGCGAGCTGCCCGGACAGGGGGTGCAGCGTGTTCCCGTGCTCGTCGCGCGGCACCTCGGCGAGCGGCAGCACGAGCAGGGTGATGGCGATCGCCACGACCGCGTCGACGAACACGATGAGGCGCTCGGCGCCCCGCTCCTCCGCCATGTCAGGCCACCTCCTCGGGTCGGCCCCCGGTGATGCGCACGAGCTCCGCGAACGTCGTCGGGAAGACGCTGTTCGAGGAGCCGGCCGCGGCCCAGATCCGCTCGTGCCGCGCCAGGGCCGTGTCGACGACCGTGCGCAGCGGAGTGGGATGCCCGACCGGCGCGACCCCACCGATGACCTGCCCGGTCGCGAGGCGCACGGACTCCGGATCCGCCCGGCGGATGCGCTGCACGCCGATGCGTTCGGCGAGCGCGGCCGTGTCCACGCGGTGGGCTCCGCTCGTCATCACCAGCAGCGGCTCGTCGTCGGCGAGGAACACGAGGCTGTTCGCGATCGCGCCGACCTCGCACCCCAGCGCGGCGGCGGCCTCCGCGGCGGTGCGCGTCGAGGCGGGCAGCACCCGCGGCTCCCCGCGGGCACCCGCCTCGCGGAGGGCGGCGGCGACGACCGCGACCCGGTCGGGCAGCGGCTCGCTCACGCGACCTCCAGGATCTTCTCGAGCGTGTTGAGGTTCCGGGTCGTCACGGCACCGGAGGCCTGCCGCTTGCCGAAGTGCTTCCCGAACGCGGTGGTCAGCGTCCGCCCCTTCGGGGCATCCCAGTAGAGCACGCGCTCGCCCGGCGCCACCCGCTCGACGGCGGGATCGAGCGGACCGGCGGCGTTCCGCAGCTCCGCGAGCGCGTCGGGGTGCTCGGCGAAGACGACGTACGCGTGGCGGTCCTCCGTGCGCGGGAAGGGGTACTCCTCGACCGCCGTCCGGACGACGGGCACCGCGACCCCGAGCACGGTCACGTCGAACCCGAACCGCGATCGGATGACGGCCGATGTGGTTCCCGCGGCCGCGGCCGGGTCCTCCTCCCCGACGGTCGCGACGACGTTGCCGCTCGCGAGCACGGTCCGCACATCCGCGAACCCCCGGTCGGTGAGCGCCGCCGCGAGGTCCCGCATCGCGAAGCGGACCGTGCCGATGTTCACCCCACGCAGCAGCAGCACCACCCGCACCCCGCCATGCTGCCGCATCCGATCGACCGCTGTCCGCCTTCGGGACCCCTTCGCGCGCGCGCCCCGCTACGGGCGGACCTCACGGGCACGCGGACGCGTACGCGACACCGACACGAGGAGGCCGAGGCC